>JBKGUS010000450.1:0-6638 GCA_046462295.1 Thermoleophilaceae bacterium
GGAGAAGTCCATCAGGACGTCTCGCACCTCGAACGACGCCCCCGGCACCTTCGCCCCGAAGCGGAGCGTGATCCCTTCGTCGGGCTGGATGCGCAGCACCAGCGCGTTGGGAGACAGGCCCCGGCTGTCCTGGCTGGTGAAGGGGAGGTGGGGCACCGGCTTGAAGGCGAAGGCCACCTCGGTGACCCGCTTCGGCAGGCGCTTGCCGGTGCGGACGTAGAAGGGCACGCCCGCCCAGCGCCAGTTGTCCACCTCCAGCCGCAGGGCCGCGAAGGTCTCGGTGGCGGAGTCCTTCGGCACGCCATCCAGCCGCCGCAGGCGACGGTCCGGGCGCAGTACACCACCGGGATGGCCGAGGGCAAGGAGGTGCCGGGCTACCGCCAGGAGCAGGGGGTGCCCGACGACTCCCGCACCGAGACCTACGCCGCGCTGCGCGTGGAAGTGGACAACTGGCGCTGGGCCGGCGTGCCCATCTACCTGCGCACCGGGAAGCGGCTGGCGCGCAAGGTCACGGAGATCGCCGTGACCCTCAAGCCGGTGCCGCACCTCGCCTTCGAGGCCGAGGGCTCGGTGGGAGTGCAGCCGAACCAGCTCGTGATGGCCGTACAGCCGAACGAGGGCGTGTCGCTCTCCCTCGGCGCGAAGATCCCCGGCACCCGGATGCGGATCCGCCCGGTGAACATGGAGTTCCTCTACGGCACGGCGTTCCTGTCGCAGTCGCCGGAGGCGTACGAGCGTCTTCTGATGGACGCTATGCGCGGCGACGCCACGCTGTTCACGCGCGACGACGAGGTAGCGGAGCAGTGGCGGATCATCGATCCCATCCTGCAGCGGTGGGGCTCGGAGGACGGTGCGCTGCCGGTCTATCCGGCCGGGTCCGCGGGGCCCGAGGCGGCGAACGAGCTGATGCTGGACGAAGACCGCTGGCGCGCGATCTGATGGCTGGCGGGGTCTGGAGCGAGCGCGACACGACCCCGGCCGCGATCGAGGACGCGCTCCGGCACCTGATCGTGGAGCAGTGCGCCGGCCACGACGCCTACGCGCCCGCGCGCGTCCTGAACCTGGTCGTGGTGGTGGACCGAGAGTGGCGCGGCGAGATCATGAACCGGTTGGACCGCGTGGGCCGCTACCACCCGTCGCGGACGATCCTGTGTGCGGTGGAGTCCGGTCGCACGACCATCGACGCGACGGTGGCGATCACCGCAGCGGACCACCCAAAGCCCGGCGAGCTGGCGCTCACGCGCGAGCGTGTGGTGCTCGATCTCGGGCCGCGCCACGTGGAGAAGCTCGGGACGGTCGTCGACCCGCTGGTGGTGACCGACATCGCGACGGTCGTGTGGTCGCCGCACGGGCACGCGGAGGCGGTGGACGCGCTGCTCCACCTGGCGCAGGTGGTGCTGGTCGACTCCGTGAACGAGCCCGACTCGGCCGCCGCCATCCGGCGTGCCCGCGAGCTGGTGGGCGACGCGTACGTGGTGGACCTCGCCTGGCTGCGCTCGACGCCCTGGCGCGAGCGCGTGGCTGCGACGTTTGACCCGGCGGCGTGGCGCGACGAGCTGGGCCGCATCGACGCGGTGATCGTGCGCCACCAGCCACAGTCCGCCATCGCGGGGCTGCTGTTCTGCGGGTGGCTGGCCTCACGGCTGCGCTGGGAGCCGGGCGCCCTGGTGGCCGCGAACGCCTCGCTCCACGGGAAGGCCCACGGCCGCCGTCAGGACGTCAAGATCGAGCTGATCCCCGATCCGACGATGTCTGTGCCCGGCCTGGCCGGCGTCGAGATCGGAACCGCGAGCGGCATGCGCATCAGGCTCGACCGCGGTCCCGGGGGGCTCAGCGCGCGCCGCAGCGACCGCAAGGGCCGGGAGTCGGCGTGGACCGTGCTCGGCGCCTCGCGCGGCGAGGCGGGCATCCTCGGCGAGGGCATCCGCCAGGCGCTTCTGCGCGACCCGGCCTACCGCCGCGCGCTGAATCAGGCCGAGGCGATGGTGCGCTAGCTCCCGTCTGCCGGCGGGATGTTCTGGTTCAGCCGGAAGACGTTGTCCGGGTCGTACTTCCGCTTGATCTCGCGCAGCCTGTCCCAGGTGGGGCCGGGGTAGGCGGCGCGGACCCGCTCCGCCCCCTCGTCGGCGAGGAAGCCCACGTACGCGCCCGCGTCGTCCTGCCGGAGCTCTTCGGCGAGGCCATCGACCCACGCCGCGTGCTTCGGCCGCTCCTCGGGGTTCTGGTACATCGCCGCCACGTTCACCATGATGCGGCTGTCGCGGTGGGCGTAGGCGGTGGCGTCGTTCGGCACGCGCGCCATCGCCCCGCCGAGCACGCGGATCTGCGTCGCGGCCATCATGGCGTCGGAGGCCTGGATCCGCTCCACGATCGTCTCCGCCGCCCCGAGGCCGACGCTGTCCACGAACATCGTCTTGGCCACCGCCACCGGGCGGTACTCCTCCTCCTCGGGCGGATACATCTCCGCGTAGGACATCGGCCGGACCATGTCGGCGACCGGCTCGGCGAGCGCCCGGAACGGGGCGATCGCGCGCTCTCCTTCCTCCACGTCGCCCGCGTAGGCCACGAAGGCCATCAGGAGCATCCGGCCGTGCACCTCCTCCGGCAGGAATGGAAGCGGCGGCGCCGTCATTACGTTCGCGATCGTCGAGAGCTCCTCGGGCGCCGCCTCCGCGGCGGCGACGAAGGACGCGACCACGTCCGGCGTGGCGGGCAGGAACAGCATCCCGCCCACGAACGACTCGAGCGGGTGCAGCCGGAACTTGAAGCGGGTCGCCACGCCGAAGTTCCCGCCGCCGCCGCGGATCGCCCAGAACAGGTCCGGGTGCGTCTCGTCGTCCGCGTACAGCAGGTCGCCCTCGGCCGTCACGATCTCGGCGGCCAGCAGGTCGTCGATCGTCAGCCCGTGCTTGCGGACGAGGAACCCGACCCCGCCGCCCAGCGTGATCCCGGCGATGCCGACCGACCCGGTGTCGCCGAAGCCCGTGGCCAGGCCGTGCCTCGCCGCGGCCGCCGTGTACTCGCCCGCCGTCAGGCCCGTCTCTGCCCACGCGGTGCGGCGCTCGGGGTCGATCTCGAGCTTCTTCATGTCGGTCAGGTCGATCACGATCCCGCCCTCGGTCGTGCTGTGGCCGGCGACGCTGTGGCCACCGCTTCGCACGGCGAACTCCAGCCCGCCCTCACGGGCGTGTGCGATCACGCGCGCGACGTCGTCGGCGTTCGCGACCTTGACGATCGCGGACGGCCGGCGGTCGACGTCGCCGTAGAAGACGGTGCGCGCCTCGTCGTAGTCCGGGTCGCCGGGCTCGATCACGCGGCCCTTGAGTTCGTCTGCGAGAGTGGAGGAGGAGAGCATCGCCCGAGGGTTCCAAGGGGCCGCGCGGGGACCAGTACGGCTTCCCTCCGTGTGGCGGTGCGGTTACCCGTACGTAGCTGCTAGTCCGGCCAGTAGAACTGCAGCGAGACGAGCGCCGGTTTGTCGTCCTGGAACGAGTTGCGGATCTCGACGGCCGGCACCGGGCCGCCGTCCCCGATCCGCTCGCCCGGGCGCCCCGACGTGATCGCGGGTGTCTTCGCGTCACCGTCGCGCCAGCGATCGAGCGGCTCCCGCGAGAGGCCCCATTGCTCGGCCCAGCGCACGGCCAGCGCGTGCGCGTCTTCCTCGCGGCGCGGGTGGGAGTCGATCTGCACGTTGCGCACGGTGCGCTCGCGGCGGTTGAGGGTGATGTCGTGCACGGTGTCGCCGTCGCTCTCGAACGAGCGTCCCTCCGGCAGCTCGATCCGCACCTGGTCGATGGGCGAGATCTCGACTGCGCTCAGGTCCGGCTTCGGCCAGTCGACGTCCTCCGTCGTGTGGGTCTCGGTGAGGTCCCAGTCGATCATGGCCTCGTCGTCACCAGACGCGGTGTCGGAGCCGCCGCACCCGGTCAGCGCCAGCAGCAGGCACGCGACGAGGGCGCTGCTCCGCGGCATCAGCCACCGGGGTAGTAGAGGTCGGGCAGCTTGCGCTGGTCCGCGGCGCGCTCGGCCACGTCGCTCGAGACGATGGCGCGCGTGGCGTCAGGATCCTGGAGCAGCTCCTGGTAGCGCGGCAGCATGTCGTTCTCGATCCAGCCCCAGCGGTCGTCGAAGTTGGACAGGTTCCCGGCGGGCAGCGGGAGCGTCTGGGACACCTCCACGTCGGGCGTCGGGATGTCGAAGTGGGGGCCGAACGGTCCGAGCGGGCCCACCGGCACGTCTGGCACGAGGTCGACCGTCAGCTCGATGGGATCGTAGTCGCGGTA
This sequence comes from Thermoleophilaceae bacterium, assembly GCA_046462295.1. Taxonomy (GTDB): domain Bacteria; phylum Actinomycetota; class Thermoleophilia; order Solirubrobacterales; family Thermoleophilaceae; genus JACVRW01. Next base: position 4,284 of record JBKGUS010000450.1, read on the forward strand.
GGCCTGGCCGCCGGGCATCGGGTTCTCGGCCATCGTGCTGAACCCGTAGGTGAACACGTCGCCGACCGGTCCGTGGTGGTCGCGCATCGCGTCGTAGTCGTCCTGGATCACGCGCTCCTGCTCGCGCAGCAGCAGGTCGGCGTTGCCCTGCTTGATGCGCTCGGCGTCGCCGCTTCCGATGTCCTCCCAGGCGTCCACGTCGCGCGGGAGCAGCTCGCTCGGGTTGCGCGACGCGATCTCGCGCATGAGCGGCGCGCCGCCGAGCACGAAGGCCTCGTGCTGCCAGGCGAGGTCGTCGAAGATCTCTCGCTGCATCATTAGGAAGCGGTCCTCGTACCACTCGAGCTCGTCGGCGGTGAGGTGCTCCGCGAGGTGCATGGGGTTGAGGAAGCCGCCGGGCATCACGTGGCTGATGTGGTCGGCGGCGTCGTAGACCGGGTCCGGGAGCGTGGGCAGCCCCACCCAGCGCGACAGGTACTCGGCCCGCTCGGCCGGGTCCGCGATCTGGCGGATCGTGTAGATGTCCTGCCAGCCGCCGTAGAACATCGGGCCGACGATGTTGGCCATGCCGGCCCACTGCAGCTCGGGGTGGTCGAGGTAGAGGTCGCCGTAGTAGCGGTAGACGGCCTGGACGATGGCGTCGTTCTCGAGCAAGCCGTCCTCGGGGCGCCACTGGGCGGGGTCGATGCCGGCGCCCCAGTAGGCGATCTCGCGCCACTGCTCGATCGAGAGGCCCGCCAGCGCGACCTGCGCGAAGCCGGTCGCGGCCGTGGGTGCGCCCACCGGCGCCCCCGCGAGCGGAGCCCCGGACGCGGCGGCGTCGAGCGCGGCGGCCGTCGCGCGGTCCTCGCGCAGCACGTCGTCCACGGCCTCCTGGGCACGGTGCGTGTTGCGGGAGCGCACAGCCTCGGCGTGGGCGCGCGCGTCGCCGGCGGCGGTCTCTGCCACGGCGGCGTCGTCGGACGCGTCGGCGGCCGCGGTCTGCAGGGCAGCACCTGGATCGGGGCCCGCCAGGGCCAGCTCGACGCCCGCGGCGATGGCCGACATGCGCGCGATCGCGGCCCGCGCCGCGGCATGGTCGGCTGCCTCCTCGGCCTCCACGACCTCGCGCGCGAGCTCCCGGACGAGCTCCTGTGCGTCGCTCAGGGTCGTGGAGAGGCGCTTGAGGGCTGCGGCAGCCTGCTCCAGGGCGCCGGCGCCCGTGACCATGAGCGAGTGGTCCTGTGCGACGGCGGCCCGGAACGCCACGGCGGCCTCACCTCGCCACCCGGCGCTCGCGCCGGCCTCGCCCCGCAGGCGAGTGGCCGCGGTGCGGAGCGAATCGGCGCCCGACCCGACCGCGCCCGCTGCGCTGGAGAGCGACCCGGGATCGCCCTCGGGCCAGGGAAGCCCGGCGCGTGTGGCGCCGGCAGTGCCCACCGTGGCGACGCTCACCAGGAGCCGCCCCCTCCGCCGCCGCCCCCGGACCCGGCGCCGCCCGACCCGCCCGCGTTCATCGACGACTCGTCGGCGGTGCGGTACGCGACCGCGGTTGCTCCCGCCGCCACGCCGAGCGCGGCGATCTCGTCCTGTATGCCGGTCGCCGAAGCAGCCCAGCGCGACGCCATCCCATCGAGCGCTGCCGACGTGGCCGGGGGCTCGCTCACCGTCCCGGTCACGCCCGTCGCCACGCGTGCGAGCGTCAGGAGCGTGGGGGCCACGCCCTCTATGCCCGCCCCGACGCTCTCGATCTCGTGGAGCGGGGCGTATATCTCGCCCATCGCCGCCTAGCGCTGGAAGGTGCTGGCGATCGCGGCCTCTGTGTCGGCGTAGTTGGCGCTGGCCTGGGTCATGAGCTGGCTGATGCCCTGGAGGGCGTGCTGGATGCCCTGTGAGGAGCGCTGCCATTCGGCCCAGAGCTCGTGGAAGCGCGCTTGGGCGACGCCGGCCCAGTCGGAGCCGAGCGGTGCGACCTGGCCCTGCAGCTGCTGATTGATCTGCTCGATGTTCGCGGCGCCCGCGTTGAGCTGCCCAGCGATCGCCCCGAGCTGCTCGGGCGTGACGCGAATGTGTCCTGCTGTCGCCATTTGAGGAACCCTCCCGATCTCGCTTGCGGTACCTGGTCGGGAGGTTCCCGCTGGGCGCTCGCCCGTAACCCCGAACGAACGGCCAGGCGGCGCCGCGGCTGCGTTTCCCCCGAGACCCCGGGCGGGTAAATCCCTCCCGCATGGGGCAGGCGGAGATCTTCCATCGCCCGCCGCGCGAGTGGCCGGAGCCGGCGCCGTCGGAGGAGTTGCGCATTCACGCGCCCCCCACGAAGCCGGAGCCCCCGTCCGGCGGCATGGTCCACGCGATGTTCCCGGCGATCGGGAGCTT
>JBKGUS010000451.1:0-4028 GCA_046462295.1 Thermoleophilaceae bacterium
GCTTCGGCGGATGGCTGCAGGCGAGAGCGTCGACTTCGCCGAGGGGCTCGCATGGCCCCTCCCGGTGGCCGTGGCCACCAGGCTGCTCGGGATCCCTGCTGCCGACCGCGAGCACCTCCTCGTGATGGAGCGGCGCTTCGGAAAGCGCACGTTCGGAACGCGCGAGGTCCCCGCCGACGCCCTCCACGCGGCGGCCTCGCTGCGCGGCTACTTCGCCGAGCTGATCGAGGCTCGAAGGGCGCGGCCGCAAGCCGATGTCGTCACGGCGATCGCGACCGCCGAGCTGGACGGGCGTCCCATCGGGGAAGACGCCGTGGGGATGCTGTTCCTGCTGTTCGTCGCCTCGATGGAGACGACCGCGAGCGCGGTCGGCAACGGGTTGGCGCTGCTTCACTCACATCCGGCCCAGCGGGCCTGGCTTGCACGCAACCTCGACGCCGTCGAGGCCGCCGTCGAGGAGATCCTCCGCTTCGAGGCACCGGTGCAGGTAACCAAGCGCGTGACGACGCGGGACATCGAGATGGGCGGGGCCGAGATTCCCGCAGGCGCGGAGGTCTTCCTCGTGCTCGCATCGGCCAACCGGGACCCGCGGCGCTGGGAACGGGCGGACGAGTTCGATGTCCGACGCGAGCAACTCCGCCAGGTCGCGTTCGGGGACGGCATCCACCACTGCCTGGGCGCGCCGCTTGCTCGGCTCGAGCTGCGGCTCGTCCTCGAGGAGATTCTCGCGAGCTGGCCGACGTACGAGCTGAGCGGCGATCCTCGGCGCCTCGAGAGCCACTTCATCAGGGGGTTCGTGGAGCTGCCCGGGCGCCTCGGCGCATGACGGCGGCAGGCATGGAATGGGACCCGTTCGCGCACAGCGGGCTGGACGATCCCTTCTCGACGTACCAGGCGCTCCGCGAGAAGCATCCGGTCTACCACCACGCCGACCGAGACGTGTGGGCCCTACGCGATTCGACGACGTTCAGCGTGCCGCGCGTGACTGGCGCACCTTCTCGAACGCGGCCGGTGTCGATCTGGATGACACCAGCGAGGTGTTCGGACCGGGGAACTTCATCGACTCGGACCCGCGGCGGCACGACGAGCTGCGCGGCCTGGTTCGTCATCGCTTCGCGCCCAAGGCGGTCGCGGACCTGGAGCGCGGAATCCGGCGGCGGACTCGGGAGCTCCTGGCGCCGCTCCTCGAGACCGGCGGGGGCGACATCGCGACGGCGCTCGCCTGGCCACTGCCCGTCGCGACGATCTGCGAGGTCGTGGGCTTCCCGCTCGAGGACGGCGCGCAGCTCCAGCGCTGGGTGGCGGCCGCGATCGAACGTGTCCCGGGCGAAGGGCGGGCCCCGTCGACCGCGCGGGCGGCAGTCGGCGAGATGCACGCCTACTTCGCCGAGCTCGCAGCCGACCGACGCCGCCGGAAGCGGGACGACTTGCTCGGCGCCATCGCGACCGAGGAGGTGGGCGGCGCCCCCCTGACTGACGAGATCGCGGGCCTCTGCACGCTGCTCACGGTGGCCGGCACGGAGACGACATTCAGCCTGCTCGGCAACATGTTCTGGGTGCTGGCCGAACGCCCCGACGTGCGGCGGCGCCTGGCGCGGGACCCATCCGCGATCCCCGCGGCGCTGGAGGAGATCCTCCGCTGCGAGTCGCGGGTGCAGTATCTCGGCCGGCTCACGACGCAGGACGTGGAGGTCCACGGAACGACGATTCCCCCCGGCGCACGGGTCGGATTGATCTTCGGAGCGGCAAACCGCGACGACCGCCGCTGGGAGGACGCGGAGAAGCTCGACATCGACCGCCCCCCGCAGGGCAACCTGGCATTCGGCGAGGGCATCCACCACTGCCTGGGGGCTCCGGTGGCGAGGATGGAAGGCCGAGTCGTCCTCGAGGAGATCGTGACGGGCATGCCCGACTTCGGCCTGGACGGACCAGCGCGGCGAACGGATACCTACACGACCCGCGGGTTCGAGTCGCTGCCCATCGCCCTCGCATCGCGATAGAGGACGTCCTGCCAATAGGCTCAGCACTTCAAGGCCATCCGGCCTGTGTTGTCGATGCGGTTCAACAAGAGGTGCTCGCCCTGCTCGGCCAGGTAGCCGTCCACGGCTTCCTTGACGCCCGGCCAGTCGCCGTAGTCGTCGGACAGCAGGACTCCCCCGCGGCTGAGGCGGGGGTAGAGGTGGCGCAGCGAATGCGCCGTCGATTCGAACCAGTCCGTATCGAGTCGGAGCAGGGCGACCTCCTCGGGACGGGATGCCGGCAGCGTCTCCTCGACCGGTCCTTGCACATAGACGAGGCGATCCTCTGGGAAGCCCGTGGTCGCCATGTTCGCCTTGACGTCCTCGAGCGATGCCACGAACTGGAACGGCGTGGGACGGCCCGCCTCCGTGTGCGTGCGCCCCCGCATGTCCAACGCGCTACCGCCATAGACGTCGCGGTCGCGGCTGGTCGGCTCGGTCATGCCGGTGAAGGTGTCGTACAGCCAGATGCGGCGTCTGGTGTCCCCGAGCAGGGTCAGCGTCCGAGCCGCGAGCACGCAGTTGCCTCCTCGCCATACCCCGCACTCGACGATGTCACCGGCCACGCGGCGGGCGTTCAGGTAGAGGATCGCCTGGTAGAGCGCGTACATCCGCTCCACCGAGCTCGAGGTGTACTCGACGCTCCCTCGGTAGATCGCCGAGAACTCGCTGTCGAGGTCGGGGTAGGCACCCTCGAGGAACAACACGAGGCCGTCGCGCTCCGTGCTCGCCGGGCCCGCGGCAGTCGCCTCAGAGCTCACCGTGGTCATCTCCCTTCCGATCGATCCGTTCGCTGTTGCCGCAGAAGCGTGTCGGGCTGGAGCGGCGGCGTACCTCCTCCAACCGGTTGGAATCGGCGAGCGCGGTTCGCGCCGATCGACGGCACGAAGCCCGCCTCGAGACCAGCCGATCGGCCGATGCGCGAGTCACTGTCGGAACCGCTCCGGGATCGGCGGCCACGGTTGCACGGGCCGATAGTCGGCGCTGAAGAGCGCCTCCCGGTCCGACAGCACCTTCTCGAACGCCTCCAGATAGCGTTCCATCAGCTCGCCAGGCTGGTTGAAGAGCGGCCTTGTCGCCGTTCCCAGCACGATCGAGCTCTCCAGGAGACGCGCCGTCTCGGAGTGCGCGCCTCGATCCCACGCCGTCAGACGGTCGTCGTCCCCGGGTCGCCAAGGGGCGAAGCGGCCGCGCCGGAAGACCGGCTGCGCCGGCAGTGGCAGCAGCTGCCATAGCGATGCCGCCACGCCTTCGGCCTGGAGCGCCCACAGAAGGCGGTCGCGGAGCTCCAGCGGCGGCCCGGGGAAGTCCAGTTCTTCCGGGTGGATCCTGATCCGGTAGCGGTAGAAGACGCACGTGCGGTCCTCGGGCACATGGGGCGGTTCCAGTCCCGGCAGGTTCGAGAGCCCGGCGTTCAGCAGCGCCGCGTTCCTCTGCGCCGTCTCGTTGTAGCCGTCCAGGCGTCGCAGCTGCGAGCGCGCCAGCGCGGCCGTCAGCTCGTGGCTCCGGTAGTTCCATCCCACCCCGTGGGACCAGTACGCGCGGTAGCGGCCTGGGCCGGTCGGCGGCGTGTCCTCCCCGAAGATCGCCAGGCGGCGCGCGGCGAGGAAACCTTCCTCCTCGTCCGTGACGAACAGCCCGCCCTCGCCGGCGCTCAGGTTCTTCGAGCCGTTCAGGCTGAACGCGGCGCCGTCTCCGAGGGCTCCGGCCTTCGTCTCGCGGTAGACGGCGCCGTGGGCCTGGGCCGCGTCCTCGATCAGGGCGACATCGTGCCGGCGGGCGACGGCCCTCAGCTCGTCCATGTCGGCCGGCAGGCCGTGGACATGGACCGGCATGATCGCCCGCGTCCGGTCGCCGATCCGCTCCTCGACCCTATGTGGGGCGAGCGTGTGCGTTTGCGGGTCGATGTCGCAGAACACCGGGACCGCCCCGGTCTGCAGCACCGCCATGGGCGTGGCCACGAAGCTGAACGCCGGCACGATCACCTCGTCGCCGGGGCGCACGCCGGCG
>JBKGUS010000452.1:0-7633 GCA_046462295.1 Thermoleophilaceae bacterium
GGCTTCTCGACGAGCCGCGCCACCCGGCCATCGTGCAGCTCCGCCACGCCGTAGTGCTCCGGATCGGGCACCGGCGTGAGCAGGATCAGGGCGTCGGGCTCCTCGGTGCGGAACGTCTCGACCAGGTTGACGATCCCGTCGCGCAGGAGGTTGTCGCCGAGGTACATCACGAACGGCGAGTCGCCCAGGAACGGCTCGGCCGTTAGCACCGCGTGGGCGAGCCCGAGCGGCTCGTCCTGCTCGATGTACTCGATCGAGATTCCGAACCGCGACCCGTCCCCGGCGGCGGCGCGTATCTCGTCGCCGGTCTCGGGCGCGATGATGATCCCGACCTCGCGGATGTCCGCCGCGGCCATCGCCTCGATGCCGTAGAAGAGGACCGGCTTGTTGGCGACCGGCACGAGCTGCTTGGCGCTCGTGTGGGTCAGCGGGCGCAGCCGCGTGCCCTTGCCGCCGGAGAGGATCAGTCCCTTAATGAATGCCCCCCAACTTGCCGTGGTCCCAGCTCACCACGCAGCCCGTAGCCCTCGACCCGCTCGGGGTCGCGCTCGATCTGCACGCCCACGAGGAAGGCCTGGATCTCCTCCTCTGTCATGTCGATCTCGTTGCGGCGGGACGGCATGCGTGCGGCAGGGTATCCGCCGCCGCTGTGCCTCACCGTCCCAACCTCGGGACCGGAGTTGGCCGCCCCGGCACATCTTCGTGTCGTTTGTCGCAAATAGGGGTAGTGCCCGCTCAACCCTCGGGGGTGAGGGGGAATTCAGTGCCTGGCGGCGCCCGCCAAGCTCTCGGCGGCTTCGAGCACTGCATGGCGGGCGTCGTCCGGCTCCAACACCACAGCGTCGCCACCCTCCTTCAGGATCTCGCGCGCCAGGTAGTGGTGGCCGGCGAACGGCATCTCGACGATCACCGCCCCGTCCTCGAGCTCCTGCACCACGCGCCGCTCCTCGCGCGCCCAGCGCGCCGGCTCCGGAGCGACCCACACCCGGGCGATGCGTGAGTCGGCCACCTCGCCGGTGCTGGGCCAGCCGTGGACGTCGGGCTCTATGCCGGGGCGGCGCTCGAAGGTCTCGTCGAGCACGGTCGCCGAGCGGATGCGGTCGAGCCGGAACGAGCGCGTGTCGTCCTTCTCCGGATCCCACACGTGGACGTACCAGCCCTTCTGGCCGTTCATGAGCTTGTAGGGCTCCACGCGGCGCGTCGTGAACTCGTCGAGCTCCTCCTTGTAGTGCTCGAGCTCGAGCATCCGGCTCTCCGAGATGGCCCGGCTGACGACCCGCGCCACCTCCGAGTCGTCGCCCTCGGCGGTGGTGATCTGGAGCCCTTCGTGGGCCGGGTCCTGGCCGAGCGCGTCCACGATCTTCTGGCGCGCCGTGGCGAGCGAGCCCTCGGGCAGGTGCTCGCCGATGAAGTCGATCGCGGCCACGAGGGCCTTGGCCTCGAGCGGAAGCAGCCGCGCGGGGCGGGCGAAGTTGTCGCCGTACGGCTCCGGGTCCACCTCGATCTGGTCGCCCTGGACCTCGGCGTAAAGCACGTACGAGCCGCCGCCGAAGTTCACGACGTTCAGCACGTCGATGTCCTGGCGCAGCTCCTGCTCGGTCAGCTGGAGCCGCTCGCAGAGGGCCGCCACGTCGAGCTTGTGCCCCTCGCGTGCGGCGTCGATCAGGATGCCCGCAAGCGTTACGAGGCGCGCGAAGCGCTCGGGCCGGATCGGCGACGACTCGCGGTCGCCGTCCTCCTCCACCGGCGCCTGCGCGCGCTCCACCGGCGCGGCGAGCTCGGGCGGCTCGGTGTGGCGCTCGATCAGGGTCTCGAGCCGCTCGCGAGCCTCCTCGACCAGCTCGGGCGGGCCCTCGAGGCGCGCGTGTTCGCCGAGCCCGAGCACCCAGGAGACCATCTGGCGGGCGTTGGCGTAATCGGTCTCGAAGATGACGCCGTCGTCCACCTCGGTGACCTCGCCGGCGTGGCCGAAGTGGCGCAGCGCCAGCCAGTCGATCCGGTCGGACAGCCAGATCCGGGCGCGGCCGATCGGGTCGCCGAGTTGCCAGTCGGTACGGATCGCGTAGTCGCGCGGGTCGAAGTCCTCGGGGCGGTTGAAGTCATGCTCGGCCTTGGACGAGTAGCCGACCTTGCCGAGGATCCGCGAGACGCGGAACACGCGCAGGTCGCCCCGCTCGTGCGACCAGCCGATCAGGTAGAACTGCCCGCCCTTGTAGAGCAGGTGGTAGGGGTCGACCTTGCGGCTCTCGCGGGCGTCGCGGCCGATCGTGTAGTAGTCGAAGACGATCGTCTTGCGGCGGAAGATCGCGGTCTCGAGCTTCGAGAGGCGCTGCGAGAGGTCGCGCCCGCCCGCCCCGGCCTTGACCGCGAGCGTCACGGTGCGCTCCTCGGGCGCGTCGAGCGGCGAGGGCTTCCCCCACGACAGCTGCTGCAACGCCAGCCGCAGCGGCTCGGCGTAGGCGAACTCGCCGTCGAGCAGCGACAGCGCCATCCGCAGCGCGCCGAGCTCCTCGTCGGTGAACTCGATCGCCGAGAGATAGAAGTTCTCCGGCGGCAGCGAGTAGTTCTCCGCCTCGTAATAGCCCTCGGCGGGCTTGTCGACCTTCAGGTGGATCCCGAGCGACTCGAGCTCGGCCCGGTCGGCGTAGAAGCGGCGCGCGAAGGCCTCGTCGTTCATCTGCGAGTAGCCCTCGACGTCCTGCTTGATCTCCAGAGCGGACACCGGCCGCCGCTCCGCCATCAGGAAGGAGATCAGCGAGAGCTGGCGGATCAGCTTTTCAGTGTCCTTCGCCATTGAGCTCGAATTCCTTTCCCAGCGCATCCGGCCGAGCCGGATGCTTAGGGCATCGAGGATAAGCGGGAAACCTGGCCGATCCCGCCCCCCGTCGTTCAGCCCTCGCAATTTGCGGAAATCCGCAATCTTTGCGCGGGTTTGGCCCTGGGGCCCATGCAAGATCGCATCGGCGTGGGAAAACTGCGCCCCGAGGGGGAACATCCCCGGTCCGCACCAGTGGGAAAGGACCGCGTTTGGATGAGATAGTGCTGCTGGCCGCCGCTTGGTGCGTGCTCGCGCTGCTCGTCTTTCTGCTCGCCCGTCCGGCCCTCCGCGCCAACCGCCGCCAGGACACGCTCGCGCTGCGCGCGGCCAAGGAGCTGATGGTCTCGGCAGGGCCGCGCAGGGCGGCGCCGGCCCCGGCCAGGCCGCACGAGCGCGCCACGCGTCTCCTCGACACCGGCTACCTCGGCCTGGTGCACGACCGCCTCTGCAGCTACGCGCGCGTGCTGCTCGGCCTCGAGCGGAGCTGGCTGCTGCTGCGCGACCCGGGCCACCCCGGCGAGGTCGTGGTGGCCGCGGCGCGCGGCAGTGATCCCGAGCAGGTCGGCCTGCGCCTGCCTGCAGACCCCGGCGTGATGGGCCAGATGCTGGGGGCGTCCAGCCCGGCGGTCCTCCGCCGGGACAACGGCTCGACCCAGGACCCGGGGATGGCGGTGGCGCACGGCGTGCGGGTGATGGCCACCGCCCCGGTCAGCTGGGAGGGCAGCGTGCTCGGCGCGCTGGCCGTGGGCACGCGCGACCCTGCCCGGGAGTTGGGCGTGGACGACCTCGAGCTGCTCGGCGAGGTCGCCGGGCTCTCGGGCGCCGCACTCGCCGGGCACGACCGCCGCGCCGAGCTGGCCGCCACCGTCGCCTCGCAGGTGGAGGCGCTCGCCACCGCCCTCTCCGTGTGGGACGGCCAGACGCGCCGGCACTCGGACACGGTCGTCGAGCTGGCGCGAAAGACCGGCGCGCGCATGCGGCTCGACCCCATGGAGCTGCTCGAGCTCGAGCTGGCCGCGCTGCTGCACGACGTGGGCAAGCTGCGCGTGCCCCGCGAGCTCCTGCGCAAGCCGGGGCCGCTGTCCGACTCCGAGCAGCGCCTGATGCGCAACCACCCGGCGTGGGGCGCTGAGCTCGTGTCCGGCGTGCCGGGCCTCCAGGCGGTCGCGCTGATCGTGCGTCACCACCACGAGCGGGTCGATGGCAGCGGCTACCCGGGCCAGCTCGCGGGGGTGCACATCCCCGTGGCCTCCCGCATCATGGCCGTCTGCGACGCCTACGGCGCGATGACCGAGGCGCGGCCCTACCGCGAGGGGCGCCAGCCGCAGGAGGCGCTCTCAGAGCTGCGCGACCTCGCCGGCAACAAGTTCGACCCGGCGGTCGTGGACGCGCTCGAGGCCGAGGTCGGCCGCGAGGTGCTGGTGCTCAGCTAGGAGCTAGGCCGCCCGCTCGCCGAAGTACGCGGAGGTCGAGATCCCGCGGTCGAAGTCCGACCAGCGCGCGCCGTCCGCGAGCGTGCGCTCGATGCGGTCGAAGCTGCCGAGCGTGCCGCCCAGGTTGTCCACGAAGTGCACGAGCGTGGCCTCGCGCGTGCAGGGCACGACCGGGCTGCCGTGCTCGAGCTTGCCGTGGTGGCTCAGCACGATGTGCAGCAGGGCGTCGGCGTCCGGCTTCGGGAAACCCTCGAGCTCCTCGATCGCCCGGCGGACCATGTAGTAGCCGAGCGGGATCTCTCCGAGCAGCTTGCCGGCGTCGGTGAGCTCGATCGCGCCGTTGACCGAGGTGTACGCCTCGACCTTGCCGATGTCGTGGAGCAGCGCGCCGGCCACCGCCACGTCGCGGTCGATGCCGGGGAACTTGGCGGCCAGGGCGCTGACCCCCTCGGCCACCGACAGGCAGTGCTCGAGAAGCCCGTGGCGGTAGGCCTGGTGGTAGTACTTGGCGGCCGGGGCCTCGTGGTAGGCGGGCCCGATCAGGCGGCCGAGCAGGGCGCGGAGGTGGGGGCGCTGGACCGTGTCGACGAGCGACTCGAGCCGCGAGCACAGCTGGCCGTACGGGACCGGCGAGCCCTCCATCAGGTCGGCGAGGTCGTACTCGCCCTCGACGGCGGCGCGCATGCGCTTGATCGTGAGCGCTCCGCCGTAGCGCTCGTCGACGCAGTAGAGGCCCAGGACGCGGACGATGGCACCACTCGGGCAGACCGGAGCGAGCCGCTCCACTTCGTCCCAGACGACGGCCTCCATCGACCCCGTGACGTCGCCCAGCCGCAGCTTCAGGAAGGCCTCGCCGGTGCGCCGCTGGCGCCGGCTGTGGGCCCTCACGACGAAGATCGAGTTGACCTCCTGACCGTCCGTCAGGTCGCGCACGAAGCACTTCGCGGGGGTGAGCGTGGGCTGCTCCATCGGGCTTGCCACGGTAATCCTGGTTCCGGACGGGATAGGGTCCACGGGGATGGAGTCGCCCCCCGACGGGAGCTTCTGACATGGCCGTGCTGGTGGCCGGCGGAACCGGCTTTCTCGGCACGGCGGTCGTGCGGGAGCTGATCCGGGCCGGGCACGACGTGGCGGCCACCTGGGTCGTCGAGGAGGAGCGCTCGCGGCTCGCCTCCGAGCCGGTCGAGCTGATCGAGGCGGACCTGTTCGACCCGGACGCGGCGGAGGCGGCGGTGGTGGCCGTGGACGAGCTGGACGCGGTGGTCAACCTGGTCGGCGGGTTCGCCGATGGGCCGCGCATCCACGAGACCGACCCGGAGGCGTTCGCGCGGCTGATGCAGCTCAACCTCACGCCCGCCTTTCTCCTCGCGCGCGCGGCGATGCCGCGGCTGATGGATCGCGGCGGCGGGGCGTACGTGTGCGTGTCGGCGCGGACCGCCCTGCGCCCCTACCCGGGCGGCGGGGCGTACTCGGTCGCGAAGGCGTCGGTGCTGGCGCTGGTGAAGGCGCTCGACGTGGAGTACCGGAAGGAAGGCGTGCGCTGCAACGCGATCCTGCCGAGCGTGATCGACACGCCCGCGAACCGCGAATCACAGCCGGACGCCGACCACTCGAAGTGGGTCAAGCCCGAGGAGATCGCGAACGTGGTGCGCTTCCTCGTATCGAGCGACTCCGCGGTCACGAGCGGGGCGGCGGTGCCCGTCTACGGCCGCGCGTAGTACGACAGCGCGAGCCGGCCGATCTCCTTCGTCGCGCTGCCGTTCTGGATCGCGCCGAGCGGTGCCCCGATGAACGGGATAAGGCGGCCTGCGTAGCGGCGCGCCATGCGCTTTGCGAGGTACTTCAGGAGGCGGCGATGCAGGCGGTCGGTCGTCCTGCCCGCGAGCGTCTTCTCGACCATGGCCTGGGCCATGAGCTTGCCCATGCCGTCGAGCGCCTTGCGGGCGTCCTCCGGGGTGGCGTACACGCCCTGGAGCGACAGCAGCTCGGCGGGGCGCATCGGGTGGCGCGGGTCGTAGCCGTAGGCCGCGGCGATGTAGAAGATCATGCGGCTCTGGATCCAGATCAGGGCGACCACGTCGGGGGCCGCGGTAAACGCGCCCCCCACGCCGAGCACGCCGCCCTCGAGCCGGGAGAGCCGGACGTGCTTCTTGTAGGCCAGCTTGGCGAGCTGCTCCGGGCTGTGGCCGGCGCCGGCCACGCGCACCCACTCCTCCGCCTGTGGACCGAAGCGATCGGAGGCGGCCAGGGCGATCAGCTCGGGAGCGCGCTCCGGCTGGGCCAGGATGCGGTCCCAGAGCGACTTCGGAGGCCGATCCATGTGGGGGATGTGCTCGGTTTGAGTAGCCATGGCCAAGGTACTCTCAGACCATGGCAGACACGACCACAACACCCCGCTACGGCATCCTCAGCGAGGAAATGCAGGCGGAGCGCGAGCAGCTGATCGAGATGCTCGCCAAGGCCTACTGGATGGAGGTCGAGACCGTGATGAGCTATCTCGCGAACTCGATCAACCCGGACGGCGTGCGGGCCCAGGAGATCATCGAGTCGCTCGAGGAGGACATCCAGGAGGAGCTCGACCACGCCCGCCGCTTCGGCGAGCGGATCAAGGAGCTCTACGGCGTCGTCCCGGGCTCGCTCGACTTCAACGCCGAGCAGTCCTACCTGCAGCCGCCTGATGAGCAGACCGACATCGTTCACGTGATCAAGGGCGTGATCGAGGCCGAGACGGGCGCAATCGATCACTACAACAAGATCGTCGAGTTCTGCGACGACAAGGACCTTGTGACTCAGGACATGGTGATCGACATCCTCCACGACGAGGAGGGCCACCGGCGGCTGTTCGAGGGTTTCCTGCGCGAGTACCAGGCGGAGGGGCTGGCGTAGTCGATTCAAGGAGTCGGAAACTTCGGCTCAGGGCGTAGGGTGAGCCCATGGACCTGAAGCTCGAAGTCGTTCCGATGCCGGTCGCCGACGTGGACGCCGCGAAGGCGTTCTACACAGAGAAGGTCGGTTTCAACCTCGACCACGACGTGGAGCCCGGCAACGGCATGCGCGTCGTGCAGATGACCCCGCCAGGCTCAGCCTGCTCCGTCGTGATCGGTGTCGGCCTGCCGCTGGGCGAGCCCGGCTCGGTGAAGGGCGTGCAGCTCGTGGTGGAGGACATCGACGCCGTGCGGGCGGCGATGGCCGAGCGCGGCGTGCCGATCGGCGACGTGCAGCAACTGGGCCCTGAAGGTGCCCCCGGGTCACGCTTCTGCTTCTTCGAAGACCCGGACGGCAACATGTGGGCGATCCAAGAGCGCTGAAGCTACGATCAACGGGCTGCTTCGGCGAGGTAGCTCAGTTGGTAGAGCACACGACTGAAAATCGTGGTGTCGCC
>JBKGUS010000453.1:0-3051 GCA_046462295.1 Thermoleophilaceae bacterium
CCGGCGGGCGCCGAGCGTGCCGGCGCGGTCATGCGGATCACCGAGGAAGGCGTGAACTTCCGCTCCTATCTCGACGGCAGCCGCCGGTTCATGGCGCCCGAGACGTCCATGGAGATCCAGGCGAACCTCAACTCGGACATCGCGCTCGCCTTCGACGAGTGCACCCCGTTCCACGTCGAGCGCGACTACACCGCCCGCTCCATGGAGCGCACCCATCGCTGGCTCGACCGCTGCATCCGCTGGCACGCCGAGCACGCCCCCGCGGGGCAGCTCCTCTACGGCATCGTTCAGGGCGGCGTGTACGAGGACCTGCGGGCCGAATCGACCTCGTACGTGCTGGACTCCGGCACTCCGGGCATCGCCATCGGCGGCTCGCTCGGCCAGGAGAAGGAGCAGATGCGCGAGGTGGTGGGGTGGTCGCTCGCCCGGCTGCCCGAGGAGCGGCCGCGACACCTGCTCGGGATCGGGGACGTCGACGACATCGTCCACGCCGTTGCCGCCGGCGTCGACACCTTCGACTGCGCCACGCCCACCCGTCTCGCCCGGCACGGCACCGCGTTCGTCCACGATCCGGGCGCGCGCTGGCGGCTCGACCTGACCAAGGCCGTCCACCGCACCTCACGCGAGCCGATCGACCCCGACTGTCCCTGTCCCGCCTGCCGCGAGCACACGCGCGGCTACCTGCACTACCTGATCCGCGCGGGCGAGCTGACCGCCAAGCGCCTCGTCACGCTGCACAATCTGACCTTCATGGAGGGAATGATGCGCGGCCTCCGCGACGCCATCCTCGCCGGCGAGCTGGACGCGCGGGCGCGCGCGATCCTGGGCGGGGCCACCCGCACGGCGTGAGCGCGGAAGGCCATCGCTCCGGTCCGGGCCGAGCCCGGCCCCTCGCGCACGACGGCCTGCCCTACTGGCTCGACGAGCCCTACGAGCCCCGCCCGCCGCTCACGAGCGACCTGGAGGTCGAGGCGTGCGTGATCGGCGCGGGCGTGGGCGGCCTGGCCTGCGCCCGGCGGCTCGCCGCCCATGGAGTGGAAACGCTCGTGCTGGAGCGGGAGACGGTGGCGGGCGGTGCGAGTGGCCGCAACGGCGGCTTCCTGATCGCCGGCCTGGCGCCGTTCCACAACGACGCGATCGACCTGTGGGGACGCGAGTACGCCGCCACCGTCTACGCGCGAACCCTCGAAGCGCAGCGGGAGATGTACGCCCTGGCGGCGGAGCTCGGCATGGGCGATGCCGTCCGCAAGGTCGGCTCACTGCGCGTGTCCGCCTCGGAGGACGAGGCCGATCACGTGCGGCGGCACGCGGCGGCTCTGAGGGAAGACGGCTTCCCTTCCCAGCTCCTCGAGCGCGACGAGCTGCCCCCGGCGCTGCGGCGCAGCGCGTTCAACGCCTGCCTGACCGAACACGACGGCTCGCTGCAGCCGGCCCGCTGGATCCGCGCGCTGGCCGCGGACGCGGAGCGAGCCGGGGTGCGGATCCACGAGCGGAGCGAGGTGCGCGGGCCGATCGCCGGGACCGACCTCAAACTGGAGGGGGGAACTGCGCGCGCCCGCCACGTCATCGTTGCCGCCGACGGCGCGCTTCCAAGGCTCGTCCCCGCCTACGAGGGCCGCGTCAAGGCTCGCCGCCTCCACATGGTCGCCACGGAGCCGCTGCCCGAGCGGATCGTCGAAGAGCTCGTCTACGCGCGCTGGGGCTACGAGTACTTCCAGCAGCGTCCCGACGGCCGCATCATGGCCGGCGGCTTCGGCGACCTGGACGGCGACGCCTCGTACACAGACAGCGGCAAAGGTGACCCGCGGATCTGGGACCGGATCGAGCGCTGGCTGCGCGAGGACATCGGCGTGGACGCCCCGATCACGCATCGCTGGACCGGCACGGTCGGGTACAGCCAGGAGCGGCGCCCGCTCGTCGGCCCCGTGCTCGGCCGCCCCGGCCTGTGGGTCGCGGGCGGCTACTCGGGCACGGGCAACGTCCCTGGCTTCCTGGCCGGTCAGCAGCTCGCGGACATGGTCGCCGGGCGCGCCGGCGAGCCGCTCTTCAGCAGCTAGAGGGAACCGTGCCCGCCGCCGCCAGGTCGGCGGCGGCGACCACCTCGGCGACCAGCGTGGCCAGGTCGGTCTCGGTGCTGCCGGGGTGGAGGATGCAGGCGCGCACGGTCTCGCGTCCCTCGTAGACCGTGCCGGTCACGAACGCCCGCCCGCCCGCCTGGACGGCCTCTGGCAGCGCCCGGTTGACAGCCTCGATGCGCTCCGGCGCGCACCCGGGCGGCCGGGCGCGGAACGCCACGATCGAGGTCTCCGGCGTGGCTGCGAGCTCGAGCGACGGCTCCCGCCGGATCAGCGCGGCAAGCTCGCGGGCCAGGGCGTTGGCGCGCACGACCTGGTCGACGATGCCGTCGCGGCCGCGGACGGCCATCGTCGCCCACGTCTTCAGGGCGCGGAACGGCCGCGTCTGCTCGAAGCCGTATTCGGCGAAGGTGCCCACTTCGGCGCCCGCGTCCTGGCGCAGGTAGGGAGGGACGATGCTGAACGCCTCGCGCAGGTCGTCGGCGCGGCGCGCCAGCGCGCAGCCGGCGTCGACCGGGACGCCGAGCCACTTGTGCGGGTCGAGCGTCAGCGAGTCGGCCCGCTCCATGCCCCGGTAGCGCGTGGCCAGCGCCGGGTCGAGCACGCCGAACGCGCCATAGGCGCCGTCGACGTGGAACCAGAGCCGCTCGGCGGCGGCGACGTCGGCGAGCGCGTCGAGCGGGTCGATCGCGCCGGTGTTCACGGTCCCCGCCGAGCCGACGATCAGCGCAGGCCACGCGCCGGCCGCGCGGTCGGCCGCGATCGCGCCGCGCAGCGTGTCCGCGTCGAGACGCCCGTCGTGCAGCGGCACGGGCCGGATGGAGTCGCTCCCGAGCCCGAGCAGCTCGAGCGCCCGGGTCACGCAGCTGTGCGCCTCGGAGGGAACGTAGGCGACCTGGCGCGGGCCGCTCGCGAGCCCGCTCCGGCGCACGTCGTGCCCCGCGGCGGCCGCGGCGCGGCTGCGGGCACCGGCCAG
>JBKGUS010000454.1:0-2737 GCA_046462295.1 Thermoleophilaceae bacterium
GTTCCAGGAGGAGATGGACACGCCGCGCGGCCGCATCGTCCTCATGCGCGTCGGCAACGAGCCGGGGTCCGAGCCCTCCGACGAGCTGCGCGTGCACCTCGACCGCTGCCTCGGCTGCATGGCCTGCGTGACCGCGTGCCCGTCGGGCGTCAAGTACGACCAGCTCATCGAGCGGGCGCGCCCGCAGGTCGAGCGCGTGGCGCCGCGGCCGCTCCGCCAGCGCCTGCACCGCAGGCTCATCTTCGCGCTCTTCACGCACCCGGGCCGGCTGCGCGCGCTCGCGCCGGTGCTGTGGCTCCAGCAGAAGCTCGGCGTGAACGGGCCGCTCGCGGCCCGGCTGGACCGCGTTCCGGAGCTGCAGGCGATGCTCCGCCTGGCGCCGCCGGTCACCCGCCGCGCCGCCATCCAGCGGCTGCCGGAGGTCATACCGGCGCGCGGCGCCCGGCGGGGGCGGATCGCGCTCATGCAGGGCTGCGTCCAGCGCGTGTTCTTCGGCGACGTCAACGCCGCGACGATGCGCGTGCTGAGCGCCGAGGGCTGGGAGGTGCACGCGCCCCGGCAGCCCCGCTGCTGCGGCGCGCTGATGCTCCACACCGGCGTCGAGGACGAGGCGCGCGAGCTCGCCCGCGCGACGATCGACGCCTACGAGGAGTTCGACCACGTGGTGGTCAACGTCGCCGGCTGCGGCTCGGCGATGAAGGAGTACGGCTACCTGTTCGAGGAGGACGAGCGCGCGGCGGCCTTCTCGGCCAAGGTCCGCGACGTGCACGAGCTGCTGGCCGAGCACGAGCCGCGCGCGCCGCGCCGCCGGCTCCCCCTGAAGGTCGCCTACCACGACGCCTGCCACCTCGCCCACGCCCAGCAGGTGCGCGAGCAGCCGCGCGCCCTGCTGCGCGACATCCCCGGGCTCGACCTGGTCGAGCCCGCCGAATGGGAGCTGTGCTGCGGCTCGGCCGGGATCTACAACCTCACCCACCGCGACGCCGCCGCCGAGCTCGGCCGCCGCAAGGCCGAGAACCTGCGCGCCACCGGCGCCGAGGCGATCGCCGCCGCCAACCCCGGCTGCGCGCTCCAGATCGGCGCGTACCTCGACACGCCGGTCCACCACCCCATGACCCTGCTCGACCACTCGCTGAGAGGAACCTGCCCGTGACCCTCGACGTCGCCCCCACCGCCCATGAGCAGATCCTCACCGCCGACGCGCTGGGGTTCGTGGGGGAGCTGCACGAGCACTTCGGCCCGCAGCGCATCCACCTGCTGCAGGCGCGGTCCGAGCGCGGCGCGCCGCGTGAGTTCCTGGACGAGACGCGCGAGATCCGCGAGGACGCGACCTGGCAGGGCGCGCCGCCGCGCCCCGACTACGAGGACCGGCGCGTCGAGATCACCGGGCCGACCGACCGCAAGCTGGTCATCAACGCGCTCAACTCGGGCGCGAAGGGCTTCATGGCCGACTTCGAGGACGCCAGCTCGCCCACCTGGGAGAACCAGGTCTCCGGCCACGTGAACCTGATCGACGCGATCGAGGGCACGATCACCTACGAGAGCTCGGACGGCCGCCACTACGAGCTGGACGACGAGACCGCGACGCTGCTCGTGCGCCCGCGCGGCTGGCACCTGCCCGAGAAGCACTTGCGGATCGACGGCGCGCCGGTCGCCGGCGCGCTGGTCGACTTCGGGCTGCACGCCTTCCACAACGCCCGCCGGCTGCACGACAAGGGGCTCGGCCTGTACCTCTACCTGCCCAAGCTCGAGCACCACCTCGAGGCGCGGCTGTGGAACGAGGTGCTCGGCTACGCGGAGCACTCGCTCGGCGTGCCGTCCGGGACGATGCGGGCGACCGTGCTGATCGAGACGCTCCCGGCCGCGTTCCAGATGGACGAGATGCTGTACGAGCTGCGCGAGCACTCGTACGGGCTGAACGCCGGCCGCTGGGACTACATCTTCTCGATGATCAAGTGCTTCCGGGAGGAGCCCGAATTCGTGCTCCCGGACCGCAACGACGTGAAGATGACCGTGCCCTTCATGCGGGCCTACACCGAGCTGATGGTCAAGACCTGCCACGCCCGCGGCGCGTTCGCGATGGGCGGCATGGCCGCGCTGATCCCCTCGCGCAAGGACGCCGAGGCCAACGAGCGGGCGATCGCCGCCGTGCGCGCCGACAAGGAGCGCGAGGCCGCCGCCGGGTTCGACGGCACGTGGGTCGCGCACCCGGACGTGGTCGACGTGGCGGCCGCGGAGTTCGACAAGGTGCTCGGCGAGCGCCCCAACCAGATCGACCGCCGGCGCGACGACGTGGACGTCACCGCCGAGCAGCTGCTGGACGCCGCGGCCACACCGGGCGCCATCACCGAGGAGGGCCTGCGCAACAACGTCAACGTCGGCTTCCAGTACATCTCGTTCTGGCTCGGCGGCCGGGGCGCGGCCGGCATCAACAACCTGATGGAGGACGCCGCCACGGCCGAGATCTCGCGCGCCCAGATCTGGCAGTGGATCCGGCACGGCAAGGTCTCGCGCGAGCGCGTGCGGGAGGTGCTCGAGGAGGAGATGCGCCGGATCCGCGAGGAGGTCGGCGACGAGGTGTGGGAGCGCGGCCGGCCGGAGGAGACGCGCCGCGTGTTCGAGCGCGTCACCCTCGCGGACGACTTCCCCGAGTTCCTGACGCTGCCGGCGTACGAGTACCTGGACTAGACGTCACGCAGCGCGACGATGCCGCGGTGGCCGTCGGGCCCGAAGACGT
>JBKGUS010000455.1:0-8969 GCA_046462295.1 Thermoleophilaceae bacterium
CGATCCGCCGTCATCCGTGACCGTGACGACCGCCGTGATGCCGCTGCCGGCCTTGTCCCGCAGCCCCCGCAGGAGCACCGGTAGGCCAGTGCCGCCCCCGAACGCCACCACGCGCAGATCGTCGCTCATGAGAAGGCCGGCCGTGGCTTTCGCCGCTTGTCGTCCGCCTCCGAGACAGGGACCGGACTGAGGATCGCGAGGGAACCGGAGGCGACGAAGGAGAACATTGCAGCGACGACCCGAGCTGGGAGAGGCTGACACATTACCCCGCCCTCCTCGCCAGACGGCCCAGGGAGAAAGCGGAGAGATCCACCTCGTCCAGCGTTGCAACGACCAGGTCGGCGTCGGCGGCGGTGAGGACGTCGGCTTCCCCGGCCCGTGCCAGTCCGATCACCGCCATCTCGGCCGCTTTGGCGGCCTGTACGCCGGAGACGGCGTCTTCGACGGCGAAGCACTGGTCCGCGGGAACGCCGAGTTCCCGCGCGGCGGTCAGGAAGATCTCGGGGTGGGGCTTGCCCCCCTGCGCGAAGTTCCGTCCGGAGACGTCTGCGGCGAAGACGTCGAGAAGGGTGAGGCCTGGCCGAATGAGGTCGATGTGCACACCCTCCTGCACGACGAATGCATCGAGCCGGATCTGACTGAGCAGCTGAGCTGCGTTCTTGGAGGAGGACGCCGCGGCAGCCGGAATTCCGGCGCCGCGCACGGCGAGGACGAAACGGAGCGCGTCCGGATAGGCGGTCAGCTCGCCGGCCTCGAGGAGCTTGTCCATGACTTGCTGCTTCCGACGGCCGTACTCCTCGATGCGGGCGTCGTCCTCGGGGACCCCGAAGTACCGCAGCGCAGCGCGCGCGCCGTTGAAGGTGGGCTTGCCGGACATGTGCACCCGGTAGACCTCGGGCGTAAAGCGCTCGGGCGAGTACCTCGTCTGGTCGCGTATCGCACTCCAGCTCGTTTCCATCAGCTGCTCCAGCGCGTCGCGCCAGGCGTGTTCGTGCGGCGAGTCGACGAGCACGCCGTCGACGTCCAACACCGCGCCCTGAAAGCCTGCTTTCCCCTGAAGAATCTCCGCGACGATGTGAAAGATAGGGCTCGTGATGCCTCATCGGGAGCCGTTTCCCTCGCCCGACGAGAAGAGCTGCACACGCAAACGTTCGGCCGATCAGACGACCCCGCTCCTGGCGCTCAGTGAAGCGGCCTACTGGAAACCTCAAGCCTGCTGCGCAGGACATTTCTATACGATTTGCAGGTACTTTCATGGAGCTAGCCGGACTCGAACCGGCGACCTCCTGGGTGCGATTCGGGCGCGCGCTCGGCTCGAATCATGGCGATTTTGCAGGGCTTTTCGTCCGCACTCGCCCAAGTCAGGCCGATCAGAATGCGCACCGACTACCGGCGATTACCGGGAGTTTGCCCCCCAAAACGGCGCTTCGGGGGCAAACGCCCGCGCTGCGGATGCAGCCCCCCAGCTCGGCGCCGGGTGTGACCTCGTCGCGTTCAAGGGCGTGCAGGCGGGGATGTCGCCCTCCTTTGAGGGCGGGCTGATTCCGCGTTTGCGGGAGAGGCGGGCTGTTGCTTGTCCACACAGAAGGAGCAGCGGATGATGACGAGCGTTGAGACGAGCGCGGCTGGCGCTTGGTGGGCAACGAGCAGGTGGCGACCAACTCGGCGATTGTCGTCAGGTTCACGCCGGGGCAGCTCGCTCCTGTCCTCGAGCGCGCTGCGCAGCACGCCGATGTCGCGGACAACGTCGTCCGGTCGCCGTCTTGCTGTCGCTGCCGCATCCGAGCGCACCTCTGAGGCCGTGCCGCGTGAGCCGTGAGGCGTTAGCGTGCGAGGCGTGCGCGCGGCAACGCGCCCGGAGTCTGTGCTGCACGAGGCCGCCGAGCGCGGCCGCGTCTCGTTCGCCACCCGTCGGCGGCGGTTGCGCAGTGGGCTGCGCTCGGTGCTGCAGACGGCCGTCTCGGCCGCGCTGGCCTGGTACCTCGCCAAGCTCGTCTGGGGCCATCCCGCGCCCCTGTTCGCGGCGATTGCGGCGATCATCGTCTCGAGCACGAGCCTCGGTCAGCAGCGGCGCCGCGCCACCGAGCTCGCCCTCGGCGTCGCGGTCGGGATCTTCGTCGCCGATCTGCTGGTGCGGGGGATCGGCACGGGTGGATGGCAGATCGCGGTCCTGGTCGTCCTGGCCATGAGCGCGGCGCTGCTGGTTGGCGGCGGACCCGAACTCGTCACCGAAGCCGGCGTGTCGGCGATCCTGCTGGCCACTGTCCAGGTGCCCGACGGCGGTGTCTCGCCCGACCGCTTTCTCGACGCGCTGATGGGCGGTGCGGTTTCGCTGGTGGTCAACGCCATCCTCTTCCCGGTCGACCCGATCCTGATGGTCGCCCGCGCCTCGCAGCCGGTGTTCATCGCCCTCGGCGCCTCGCTGGACGCCACCGCTCGCGGTCTGGAGCGCGGCGACGTCGAGGAATCCCGCGCGGGACTCGAGCGGGCGCGGGCGCTCGATGACGAGATCGAGAGTCTGCACGCGGCTATCGCCATCGGCCGAGACACCGCACGCCTGGCGCCCTCACGCCGGCGGGCGCACAGCCAGCTGCTTCTCTACGACGACGCCGTCCATCAGCTCGATCGCGCCACGCGCAACACGCGCGTGCTAGCGCGCGCGGCGGTGGACTACGTGCGCGAAGGCAAACAGGCCCCCAAGGCCCTGGTGGTCGCCGTCCGAGAATTGTCCGAGGCGGTGCGTGAGCTGGCAAGCCAGCTCGAGGAGCCCGGCCGCGCGTCCGCGGCGGGCGAGACCGCCTGGCGCGCGGCGCGGAGGGCCACGGCGCTCCTCGAAGGGCAACCTGCCGACCTCAACACCAACATGCTGGTCGGCCAGGTGCGCTCGACGGCTGTCGACCTCATGCGCGGAGCGGGCATCGAGCCCACCGCCGCCCAGCGCGCGGTCGACGAGAACACGGCCGAGCACAAGGCCCGTGATTCCGAGCTCGAGGACGGGGCCCACGCGGGCCCCTGAGCGCCAAGGCGCCAGGCCAGCCGACACGTCCCCTCCGTCGGCCCAGGCTGCCGCCACTGCCGCACTGCTGCTCCTCGACGAAACCAGCACGCCCGCGCGCCGCTAGCGAACGAGCCATCGACAGCACTCAGGCGGTGCTCGCCTTCGGTGACATGTCGTCAACACACGAACCGCTCGTCACCCGGCGATGACAGCCTGCGGCTCCAGATAGTCGCCGGGCCCTGGAGCGCGGCAGTCTCACGGGAGTGCGGGCGGCGGTCGCCGGGCTGCAGGGCCCGCCACCGCTCGACGATGCCCTGGTGATCTGTCGTCTGCTGCTCGACCAGGAGCCCGACCGCTACGAGCGCGCGGCGGTTAGGTGGCTCGGAAGGCTGCTGCTCGAGCAGCGCGGTATGAGCCTTCGCCACGCGGAGCTGGCGGCCGCCTACTTGGCCGCCTGGCCCGACCCGGCGCGCCGAGATGCGGCCACAGAGGCCCTCGGCGAGCTCGGCCGCGCGGTCGGGTTACGGCGGCTGGGCGCTCGCATCGCCCGCGTCCGCGGCGGCTGAGTCCGCCGGGACGACCCCGAGCGGCGTCAGGGCTTGCGTTTTCGCCCGACCTGTCGATCATGCAACGAATGCCTGGTCCAGCAAGAGCGCCCGCGCGCAGCGAGGCGCGGCCCGATCCGCACTCAATCCAACGAGGCAGGTCGTCCCTGCTCCGAGTCATTCGGCCGCCGGTGAGTGCGCTCGCCGCGGTGCTCTACCTTCTGGCGGCGCTCGCCGATAGCGCGGTGGCCTCTGTCCCGGCCCGCGCCGCCGACCGCGACTGCTCCGACTTCGACAACCAGCGCCAGGCGCAGGAGTACTTCCTCGACCAGGGCGGACCTTCGCAAGATCCCGACCGACTCGACGCCGACGGGGAAGGGGTGCGTGCGACTCGCTTCCATGTCCCTGCGGACGCTCGCGCTCTCGCTCGGCACCGCCCCCGCCGAAGCGGGCGCAGACGATCAGGGGCCGGGTCACCGAGGTGATCGACGGCGACACGATCCGCATCAAGCCGCTTGAGGCGACCCGCCGCTCGCGCTACACGGTACGTCTGTCCGGACCGACACGCCCGAGGTCTATGGCGGGGTGGAGTGCGGCGGCCGCCGCGCCTCCGCCCACCTGAAGCGGCTCGCCGAAGGCCGGCAGGTGCTGCTGCGCACCGACCCGACGCAGAACACCTTCGACCGCTACGACCGGCTCCTGGCCTACGCCAAGCTCAGGGGCGGGCCGGATGCAGCGGTCGCGCAGCTGCGCGCGGGCTGGGCCGAGGTCTACGTCTACGGCGGCAAGCCGTTCAAGCGCGTCCGCGCGTTCCGGCGCGCCCAGAGTTCGGCCAGGAGGGCGGGGCGGGGGATTTGGAGCCGGTGCGGCGGGGACTTCCACTCGCGCGCGCGGGCATCGGCGACCCAGAACCGCCTGGTCATCCGGACCGATCCGCGCGGGGTCCAATCGCTGGGGCCGTGGCGCGTCCGGCGGGATCCGACGCTGGGCCGGGCGAGCGAGCGCTTCGGGGCTCCCTCGAGCAAGCGGCGCCGCTACGACGAGGCTTGCCGGGTGGCGTGGCGGCCGATCGGGCTGGTCGTGCTGTTCGCGAACTTCGGCCTCGGCAACCCCTGCCGACCCGAGGAGGGGCTCGCCCAGCGGGTCGTAATCCGCGGAAGCAACGGCGAGGAATGGCGGACTCGCCGCGGGCTTCGCCTGGGACAGCGCGAGCAGGCGATCCCTCGCCGCCACCGCTCCGCCGTACGCAAGAGCCCGCGGTCGTGGTGGATCGTCACCGGCCGCACCTTGATCGGCGACTGCCCGGCCGAAGGCTGCCGCTACCCGGTCCTCGAGGCCCGCGTCCGGGACAGCCGGGTACGGTCATTTCGGCTGTTCGTCGGAGCAGCCGGTGACTGAGAAGAGCGCCGGCACGGAACGGCGAGGCGGTCGAGCCCCCGTGCACCAGCTGCCAGCTACAGCAGCTGGCGGGCGCGCAGTGCCATCCGCACGCGACGCCGCCGCCAGGGCCGGGCTTCGTCGAGCTGCCTGAGTGCCTGGCTCGCCTCCTCCTGGCGCTGTCTACAGGTTCTGAGGGAGTCGTGCGCCTGATCGAGCTGCGTGTGCAGCTGCGCGACGGTTCTGCGCAGGAGTTCGAGCTCGGAGCGCGCCTCGTCGCGCAGTTCGACGCCCCAATCCCACGCCTGACTGGTTTGAGCCATCGGCCGATGTTCGCCGTCCGCCGGCCAGCTCCTGCTCGACAAGCTCCCGCCTGAACACACCGATTCGGTCCGCACATCCGGCGGAACTCGGCGAAGAACTCGAAACTGGAGACTCACAGGGAATACATCAACGGGCTTAGGCAGGAATGTCCGACACTCCTGGGCTTCATGCGCCGCCCGTCCCGCAGGTCCACGATGGATCCACCCAGCCCCGCCGCCGGGAGCGTGCGACCCACCGCCGGTGCACCACACGCTCTATCCGGCGGCGACCGGATGTCGGCCGGCAGCGTCTGGCGTGGAATCGAACGGCTCGTCGAAGCGCTCGCACAGCTTGGCGAAGCACCGGGCCAACCACCACCTTTCGTCCGCAGACGAGGGGGTTCTCCGCAGCGATGCTGACCATCCGGGGGTCGGTAGGCTGGCGCCGGATCTCGGACTGCGCACGCAGCAATCACGGACGCTGCTCGTCGGGCACGAACGGGGCTGCGTTCCCAGTTTGATTTAGCGTCTGATCGGGGAGCCCACAAGTGGGAATTCCTTCACGAGGAGGGGGCATGTGTAGAGCAACGGGCGGTCCGCTTCTGGCGGCCGCGGTGTTGGCTGTCGCCGCCGTCGCGCCGCAGGCCGCCGCCGTACCGGCGGAAAATGAGGGCCCGACCGTGCCGGTGTCCGGGGCTAGTCCGATTGCCGCGTGTCTCGGGGATCAGCCGGGCTCTGGGATCAACTTCGTGAACAGCGAGGTGGAGCCGTGGGTCGCTGTGAACCCAGTGGATCCTGACGGACCAGGCCCCGCGCAGGCGGGCGACAACCTGATCGGAGCGTGGCAGCAGGATCGCTGGAACAACGGCGGCGCGCGGGGCGATGTGACGGCGTCGAGCTTCGACGGCGGGCTGACGTGGACGATCAATGCGGAAACGAAGTCCTCGGTCTGCACCGGCGGGACGGCGGCGAACGGCGGCAACTACGAGCGCGCCTCGGACCCGTGGGTCGACTTCTCGCCGGACGGGACCGCCTACCTGATGAGCCTGTCGGTCGACACCAACCCGGGCGGCTTCGGCACATCGCCCAACGCGATGCTGGTCATGCGCTCGACCGACGGCGGCATTACCTGGGGCGACCCGGTCACGCTCAAGCGGGACGAGAACCCCAACGTCCTCAACGACAAGAACACGCTCACCGCCGACCCGAACGACTCGGACTTCGCCTACGCGATCTGGGACCGGCTGGTGTCGCCGCCCGGCGAGGCCGCACCGCCCAACGCGTTCGAGAACACCGTGGCCTTCCGTGGCCCGATCTGGTTCTCGCGAACCACGAACGGCGGCGACAGCTGGGAGACGGCCCGGCTGATCTTCGACCCCGGCACGCTGCAGCAGACGATCGGCAACCAGATCGTCGTGTTGCCCGACAACGCGGAGTTCGACGGCGAGCTGGTCGACTTCTTCGACCTGATCCGCGTCGCCTCGAACCGCCAGCAGACGCGCGGCTTCAGCCTCGCGGTGATCCGCTCCGACGACCACGGGGAAACCTGGTCGAAGCGGCCGACGATCGTCGACAGGCACTTCACGTTCCAGGGCTTGGTGGTCGATCCCGACGATCCGAACACCGCGACCCGCACGGTCCGGACGGGCGACATCATCCCGCAGGGCACAGTCGACCCCAACAGCGGGGCGATCTACCTGGTCTTCCAGGACGCTCGCTTCGGCCCGCGCAGCAGCATCGCATTCACGCAGTCGCTCGACGGCGGGCTGAGCTGGTCGCCGACGATCAAGATCAACCAGACACCCACGGACATCAGACTCGGCAACCAGCAGGCGTTCAACCCCGTGGTGAGCGTGCTGGACGACGGGACGATCGGCGTGAGGTACTCCGACTTCCGCTTCAACACGCCGGACGTCGCGACGCTCGGCACGGACGAGTTCCTCATCCACTGCCACCCGACCACGCCGACCGCCTGCGCTGATCCGGCGAACTGGGGCGACGAGGTCAGGCAGACGGACACCTCGTACAACATGCGCCAGGCGCCCTTCGCGCGCGGCTGGTTCGTCGGGGACTACGTCGGCATGGACACCGACGGCGAGGACTTCCTGCCGTTCTGGACACAACCGTTCGGGACGGACCCCGGAAACGCCTTCGTCCGCCGGGTCGGCCTAATGACCGGTCCCTAGCCAACCGTTGACACATGCGCTGGGGTTTCCCGGGCGATCGCCCGGGACGCCCCAGCGCTGGCGCATTCACGCGTTGAATTGGGACCGCTGCGCCATCGGCTCCGGGAGACCCCATCGTCTTCCCGCTTGACCCACACCAGAAGAAGGCGGCACCGCGCTCGGGTACCTCGAAGCGCTACCGGAAGGCCAACGACGTCACGCTAAAACGCGACCGACCGCCCAGCGTCGCTGACGGGTCAGGTGCGACTCGACCAGGCCGCGAACGGGGACGGTTCGCTCGGGCACACCGTGGAAGAGCCTCGCAGCCGCTCGATCTTGGAGGCACACCTGGGATTGCCCGTGCCACGCCCAAGACGCCCGCTTGAGGCGCGAGCAGGCGTGTCCGCCGGCGCCGGGCTCACGCTCGCTGCGGACGAGGTGCAGGAGCTCCAGCCGCCGGTGAGCAGAGTCTCGCTTCCCCATGGGAGCGGGAGCGCTCGGGCTGTTGGCGGGGGAGCCTTAGATCCGAAGCCCAGCACTGGCAGAGATCATGGGTGGCCGACGGTTGTGGACGGTGTCGATGATCTCGGCGGTGTCGATCCCATCGAGATAGACCGAGGTGACACCAAGGTTGACGTGGCCGAGCTGGCGTTGGATCACGTTCAGCGGCACGCCCTCACGGGCCATCTCGACGGCATGTGCGTGGCGAAGCTGGTGCGGGGCGAAGCGGCGACGCACGCCGGCCTTCGCAGCGATGCGGCGGAGATGGTTGCGGGCGGCGGACGGTGTCCAAGGTCTTCCGCGCGTCTGGCCGTCGATGACGCAGAACAGCGTTCCTACCGGCATCCCGACCCGGCAGGCGAGCCAGGGCCGGAGCTGCTCGAAACCCCAGTTGTCCATTCCGACCTCCCGGCGCTTGCCGCCCTCCCCCTGACGGACCAAGAGCGAGCCGCGGCCCGGCTCGAGATCCGGCTCTGTCAGGGCCATCGCCTCGCCGATCCGAAGGCCGGCCCGCCAGAGCACGACGATCAGAGCGCACAGCCGCAGCCCGTGGTCTGACTCGCCCGCCTGGCGCATGACGGCCACGATCTCCTCGACCCGTGGCGGGTCGGGCGGATAGCGGAAGCCCTTGTTGCGCGGCGGACGACGCGCATGGAAACCAGGCAGCGTTGCCGGCGATCGGCGGCGACCCGCCGCATCAAGAAGTTGAAGCACGGACATAGAGCCTCCCTCGTAGAACAGCCTCGATCGGGGTGATCTACAACGGCGCGGACGGATCGCGCTGCCGCTCGCATGGGACGCGACACGGTGTTGCGGTCCATGTCTCATCCGCCTTGGGGGCGCCCCATCGCGCAGACCGCGGGGACCGGGCGCAGGTCTTCGACGAGCACCCTGTCGACGGAGAATCCGCCCTCGCGTAGCCGGTCGGCCAGCTCGTTCCCGAGGTCCCGGGCTCGCTCCGGCGCGGAGTGGCGCGCGTCCCAGAAGAGGTAGACGGCCCCGTCCCGGGCGAGGTGCTCGCGGACGGCACCGAGCGCCGCCTCCGGCTGCTGCCAGAAGGGAGCGACGTTGAAGGCGAAGA
>JBKGUS010000456.1:0-9923 GCA_046462295.1 Thermoleophilaceae bacterium
GGGGCCTGCTCGCGCTCGGCGACGAGGCGCTCGCCGCGCTGGCGTCGGCCGCCGCGGATCGCGCCGCCGGCGGGCTCTCGCGCGACGAGGTCGTGCTCGGGCCGCCCGTTCCGGACCCCGAGAAGATCATCTGCATCGGCCTGAACTACCGCGACCATGCGGGCGAGGTGTCGATGGAGCTGCCGCCGGCGCCGATCCTGTTCCCGAAGTGGCCGAACTCGCTGATTGGCGACGGGCAGCCGATCGTCCTGCCGCCCGAGACGCGCAGGGGCGACTACGAGGGCGAGCTGGCCGTCGTCATCGGACGGCGCGTGCGGCGCGCGTCCGAGGCCGATGCGCTCGGCGTAGTGGCCGGCTACATGCCCTTCAACGACGTCAGCGCCAGGGACCTGCAAATGCAGGTCTCGCAGTGGGCGGCCGGCAAGGCGATCGACAGCTTCGCCCCCTGCGGCCCGGAGCTCGTCTTGGCCGGCGAGGTCGGCGACGTGCGGGAGCTCGAGGTGAGGACCCGTCTCAACGGGGAGACGGTCCAGAGCGCGTCGACCGAGCTGATGATCTTCCCGGTGGCGGCGCTGATCGCCTACATCTCGAGCCTGATGACGCTCGAGCCGGGCGATGTGATCGCCACGGGCACGCCGGCGGGGGTCGGGTTCACCCGCGAGCCGCCGATCGCGCTGGCGCCGGGGGACGTGGTGGAGGTGGAGATCCCCGGCGTGGGCCTGCTGACGAACCCCGTGGTCGCCGAGGACGCGCGCTAGGCGAGCGCCTCCTCGTAGAACGGGTGCTTCGTGAACAGCACCGGCCCGTCCTTCGTGACGAGCAGGTTCTCCTCGAGCCGCACCGTCTGCTCGAGACCCGGGTGGCCCGCGAACGTCTCGCACGCGAAGTACATGTTCTCCTGCAGCTCGACGGGATAGTCGAGCGAGTACGCGCGCGAGATCCACATGCCCTCGTAGAGCGAGAGCCCGATCGAGTGCGCGAACTGCTGGAGCGTGACGGTGCCGTGCTCGTCGTCGGCGTACTTCGGGAACTTGGCCGCCACGTCAGCCGTCGTGTTGCCCGCCTTCATCTGCTCGATGGCGGCGTACATCGACTCGTAGCACTCCTTGTAGAGGTCCTTCTCCTTCGGGGTGAGCGGTGCGTCGACCTTGAAGCAGCGGACGAAGTCGACGAAGTAGCCCCCCGGCCCGATCGCGTTCTGGTCGATGATCACGAGGTCGCCCTGGCGGATGACCTTGTCCGTGTGCCAGCGACGGTAGGGGCTGGTGTTCCCGCCCGACGCGACGATGATGTCGTAGACGAAGTCGAAGCCGTGCTCATAGAGGTACTCGTTCACCTTCGCCGTGATGTAGCTCTCCTTCACGCCGGGCTTGAGCCACTCGTTCTCGATGCGCCAGAAGGATGTGTCGCCGATCGCGCTCGAGATCTTCAGGCACTCGATCTCGTCCGGTGTCTTCACGACGCGCGCGCCGGACATGGCGGGCCAGGCGCTCGTCGTCTTGACGCCGGCACGCTCGAAGGCGGCCATGGCCGAGGGGTCCGCGATGTCCAGCCCGATCGGCTCGTTCTCGACGCCGTTCTCCTTGAGGACGTCGACGATCGATTGCACCATCTTGTCGGCCATGAACTCCTCGGCCGTCTCGGCCCACTTCCAGGTGATGGCCGGCCGGATGTTGCCGCCCAGCCAGGGGGCGTCGATCTTGGCGCACTCGAAGTCGGAGCCGGCGGTCTCGAAGAGGACCGGGTCGCCGCCGCGCGGCAGCACGCAGTAGCGGATGAAGATGTTGTTCTTCCAGTTGCCCTGGAAGACGCTCGTGATGTAGCGGACGTTCTCGCCCACGAAGCAGACGAGCGCACCAAGGTCGTGCTTCTCCTGCATCATGCGAGCGCGCGCCAGCCGGTCGCGGCGCAGGCGGTCGAAGTCGACGCGGGCCTGCCAGTCAGTGGAGGTGGTGCTGAGGACCCGCCGCGGGTCGTGCTCGTGCGGCTTGCCCAGGAACGAGAGGTCGAGGTTCTTGCGGGGCGGGGTGAGCTGGTGGGTCATGTCGCGACAGTACCACTAACGATTCGCGTTAGTGGTACTGCTCATGCAGCAGCACGGTGACGGCCCTGGCCTCCTCGTCGGTGGGGTTGACGTAGCGGTGCGGGAGCGAGGAGGGGAAGTGCATGCTGTCGCCGGCGGCGAGCTCGTGACGGCGAAATCCGATGTGGATGTCGAGCCTGCCCTGCAGGACCAGGAGCATCTCGGTGCCGGGGTGGCGATAGAGCTGGGGATGCGACTCGGACCTCGGCTCGTAGACGATCTCGAGGAAGTCCATCCGGTCGAGCGGAAGCGGAGTCAGCCGCTCCCAGCGGACCCCGCCCTCGATGTCGATCGTGGACCGCTCGCCCCTGCGAACGACGAATCGGCCCTCCTGGCCGGCCTCGTCCGCAGCCGACTCGTCCGCGGCGCCCGGGGCCCGCTCCTCCGCGACGCCCGCGTGCCCATCTTCGAAGAAGGCGTCGACCGGCACGTCGAGTGCCTCCGCCAGGGCGAACAGCGTCGAGACCGATGGCTGCGACTGCTGCCGCTCGATCTGGCTGATCAGGCTCGAGGAGACCCCTACCTCGCGCGCCAGCTGCGTGACCTTCAGGCCGCGGGCCGTTCGGTACGCGGCGAGTCGCTGGCCCAGGCCGGTCGGGCCGCGGGCGGGGGCTTCGGGTGTGGGTGCGGCCATGATTCGTTAGCCATGCTACATCGGTTAGCATCACTAACCGTAGCCGTGAAGACGGACGTCCACAATCACGCGATCCCCGAGCGCGCGCTCGACCTCTTGGCCAAGGACCCTGGCTACCGCGTCACGGTCGACGGGCGCAGGCTCAAGGGGAGCATCCACGGCGACTTCCTGCTGGCCGAGTCCTTCACCGATCCCGCCGCGAAGGTGGCCGAGCTGGAGTTGAAGGGCCTCGAGGCGGCGGTCGTCTCGGTCGCCCCGCCGCTCTTCTACTATGACCTCGATCTGGACCCGGCGCTCGCGATGGCGCGCGCTGTGAACGACGGGCTCGCCGAGTTCTGCTCCGGGGAGCGCGGCCGTCTGCGCTGGCTCGCGTCCGTTCCTCTCCAGGATCCGGCCGCCGCCGCGGGCGAGCTCGAGCGCGCGGCCGGCGAAGGCTGCGTCGGGGTGGAGATCGCCACCGGCCTCGCGGACGGGCGCCGGGTCGACGCGCCCGAGTTCGAGCCGTTCTGGACGCAGGCGGAGCGGCTCGGCCTACCCGTCACGCTGCACCCCGCCTATGTCGAGCGGCACCCGGGCCTCCAGGACTTCTACTTCGAGAACGTGCTCGGCTTCCTGTTCGAGACGTCGATCGCGATCGAGCGCCTGATCTCCGCGGGGGTCTTCGACCGTCACCCGGAGCTCCAGATCGTGCTGGTGCACGGCGGCGGCTACTTCCCGTACCAGGGCGGGCGGCTGCGGCACGCCCGGACGGTCCGGAAGGAGCTCGCCGACTCGCCCGAGGATCCGTGGGCATACCTCGACCGCATCTGGTTCGACATCGTCACCCACGACGTCGCCGCGCTCCGCTACCTGGTCGAGCGAGTGGGAGCCGACCGGGTCGTGCTGGGGACCGACCTGCCGTTCGACATGGCGCTGCCCGAGCCGATGCGGCTGCTCGCGGATGCGGTCGACGCCGGCACGGCGGCGCGGATCGCCGAAGCGAACCCGGCCGAGCTCTACCCGAAGCGGTAGGGGTCGGGCCGCGCGGGCGGTGCCGGCGCGTGCCGCGCGGGCGGTGCCACGCGCGGTGCAAACGTCCCACCGCCGTTTCCGCTTCGTCTCCCAGGCGGGCTACAGTCGCTCCATGAGCACCGACGGCGGCCGTCCCCCGGGCTCGCCCAGGTCGCGGTCCCCGGCCGCGCGGGTGCTCGGCGCCGGTGCCCGGGGAGCCGAGCGCCTGGTCGGCGCGACGGGCGTCGACAAGGCGATCGAGGACGCCACGGAAGAGGCCATCGTCCGCGCGCTCCGCAGCCCCGCGGTCGAGCGGGCGATCGTGCGGGTGCTCGTCGAGGAGAACGCGATCGGCCGGGCGCTCGAGCAGGCCCTGACCAGCGACGAGGTGGCCCGGGCGGTCGTGGACGCGCTCGACAGCGAGGTTGCAGACCGCGTCTGGGAGGAGCTGCTCGCCAGCCCCAAGGCGCAGATGCTGGTCGAGCGCATCGCGGAGGCGCCGGAAGTGCGGGCCGCGATCGCCCAGCAGGGTGTCGGGCTCATCACCGACATCGGCCGGCGCCTGACGGTCATCACAGAGGCGCTCGACGACGCCGCCGAGCAGGTCGTCCACGGGATGCTCAACCGGCCGGGCCATGAGGCGGAGACCAACCAGGTGGGACTGGTCACGCGGGCACTCGCAGGCGTCGTCGACCTCGCCCTCATATCGGCACTGTTGTCGATCGGCTTCGGCATCCTGGCGTCGATCATCCCCGCGGTCTCGGGCGGCAGCGACGGCCTCTCGATCTGGGGCGTGTTCACCTTCGGCGTCGCCGGCTACCTGATCGGCGGCTCGATCTTCGCCGCCTTCTGGGCACTCGTCGGCCAGACGCCAGGGATGCGCTTCCTGAGCATCCACCTCGACGCGGGCGGCTCGCAGGAGATCGGCCTGCGCCAGGCGCTCAAGCGGCTCGTCGCCGTCCCGCTGTCGCTCCTCCCGCTGGGCATGGGCTTCTTCGCCATCCTGCTGTCGCCCGAGCGGCGCGGCTGGCACGACCGGATCGCCGGGACCACGGTCCTCTACGACGAGGAGGCGAAGCTGGCGCCCTGGTCCCAGCTGGCGCGGAAGCGACGCGCGGAACCGCCCTCGCCTCCGGCCGAGGGTTCGTAGCACCTGCCGTCAGGATCCAGCGCGATGGCCCATCACACTCCCCCTGTCCGCGACCTGAAGCGGCACGCCGATGGGCTCGGGCTCGACGTGGAGCGGTTCTGGGACGAGCTGCGCCGCCGTGAGTACGAGGGGCGCGTGGCCGACGACGTGGCGCGCGCCGACGCGAGCGGGGTCGCGGGCACGCCGAGCTTCTTCATCAACGGGCGGCGGCACCATGGGGCGTACGACGCGGCCACGCTCAGCGCAGCGGTCCGGGCCGCCCCGGCGCGCGCGCAGCGATGAGTTTCCGGCCGCGGAGTGGTCTGATGTATCCCATGCCCCTGCTCCGTGATGCCAACGAGGCGGCCTTCAGCCGCGTGGTCGACGAACACCGCGGCGAGCTCCACGCTCACTGCTACCGCATGCTCGGCTCGCTGCAGGATGCAGAGGACGCCCTCCAGGAGACCCTCCTGCGCGCCTGGCGCGGCCTGCCCGACTTCGGCGGCCGGAGCTCGCTGCGCACCTGGCTCTACACGATCGCCACCAACGTGTGCATGGACGTACTGGGCCGGCGGAGCAGGCGCGTCCTTCCGATGGACTATGGGCCGCCGTCCTCCCCGACGAAGGCGGTCGGCGAGCCGCTGATCGAGTCGGTCTGGGTCGATCCCTATCCGGACGAGGCCCTGGGGCTGCCCGACGGACCTGCAGCGCCCGACGCCCGCTACGAGCAGCGCGAGGCCGTGGAGCTCGCCTTCGTCGCCGCGCTGCAGCACCTGCCGGCCACGCAGCGCGCCGTGCTGATCCTGCGCGAGGTGCTCGGCTTCTCGGCCCGGGAGGTGGCGGAGTCGCTCGACACCACGGTCGCCTCCGTGAACAGCGCCCTGCAGCGTGCGCGCAGGGCGGTCAAGGAGCGGTTGCCCGAGCGAAGCCAGCAGGCGACGCTGCGCTCGCTCGGCGACGAGCATATGCGCGCGCTGATCGAGGCGTACCTCGACGCCTGGCGAAGGGCGGACGTCGACGCGCTCCGGGCGCTGCTCGCCGAGGACGCCGTCTTCTCGATGCCCCCGTGGCCGATCTGGTGGCAGGGCGGCGAGACGATCGCCGGCTTCTCGACGACCGCCGCGCGAGTCTGCCCGAACACGCGCAAGCTGGCGACGCGCGCGAACGGCCAGCCGGCCGTCGCCGCCTATGGCCTGGATCCCGACTCGGGGCGCTACACCGCGTCGGCGATCGACGTCTTCACCTTCGAGTGCGACGCGATCAAGGAGATCACCGCCTTCGTCAATCCCGAGATGTTCGCGCGCTTCGGCCTGCCGGCGGAGCTCTGAGGTCCCCCGCCACGGGACACTTCCGCCGTGGACAACCGCCAGATCGCCGATCGCCTGGAGGCGTTCGCCACGCTGCTCGAGCTCGTCGAGGCGAACCCGTACACGGCGCGCGCCTACCGGCGCGCGGCCGAGACGATCAGGGGTGCGGCGCTTCCGGTCGCCGAGCTCGCGCGGTCCGGGCGGGCGCGGGAGCTGCGCGGGATCGGCCCGGGCATCGAGACGCGGGTGCGCGAGCTCGTCGAGACGGGCGAGATCGCCGAGCTCGCCGAGCTCGAGCGCGAGCTGGCCCCCGACCTGGTCGGCCTGGGGCGCTACCTCGGCCTCGGCGCGAAGCGGTCCATCGAGCTCGCCCGGGCACTCGACGTCCGCACCGCCGACGAGCTGCGCGAGGCCGCGGCCGCCGGTCGCCTGAAGTCGGTACCGGGGATCGGGCCGAAGACAGAGAAGCGGCTCCTCGAGGCGCTCGCCCGCGAGCATGAGCCGCGTCCACGCCAGGGGCTCCTGCTGAACCGCGCCTGGGAGCTCGTGGGCGGCATCGCCGCCGCCCTCGACGGGCACGCGGCCGGTGACGTCCGGCGCTGGCGCGACTCCTGCGAGCGGCTGGCGGTGGTCTGCGCGACCGGCGATCCGGGCCCCCTGCTCGCCCGCTTCGCGGATCTGCCGCAGATCGTCGCCGTGATCGAACAAGAGGAGCGCCGCGCCGTGGGGGTGACGGTCGAGGGCGTGCCGGTCGAGCTCGTGGCCGCCGCGCCCGAGTGGCTCGGGACGGCGCTCCTGCGCGCGACGGGCTCGCCGGAGTACGTCGAGGCGCTCGAGCCGCTCCCGGACGCGCCCCACGAGGAGGCCGTCTACCGCGCGCTCGGCCTCCCCTGGTGCCCGCCGGAGCTGCGCGAGGAGCCGTTCCGAGGCGAGCCGCCGAAGCTCGTCGAACCGGGGGACATCAGAGGCGACCTCCACTGTCACACGACGCGCTCGGACGGTCGGGCGAGCGTCGAGGAGATGGGCCGGGCCGCGCGCGAGCGCGGCTACGACTACCTCGCGATCTGCGACCACACGCCCGCCGTCGGCGCCGTGCGCGGCCTCACCCCGGGCGACGTCCGCCGCCAAGCCGAGGAGATCGCCGCCGCCAACGAGGTGCTGGCGCCGTTCCGCGTGCTGCGCGGAATCGAGTGCGACATCCTCCCGGACGGCCGACTCGACCTCCCCGACGACGTCCTAGCGGAGCTCGAGTGGGTGCAGGCGAGCGTGCACGGCGGGCAGCGGATGCCGCGCGCCGACATGACCAAGCGCGTGGTGGAGGCGCTGCGCAACCCCCACGTGCGCTGCCTCAGCCACCCGACGGGCCGCTACATCAACCGGCGCCCGGAGAACGCCCTCGACCTCGAGTGCGCCTTCGAGGTCGCGCTCGAGGAGGGGGTCGCCGTCGAGGTGAACGGGCTGCCGGACCGCCTCGACCTGAGCGGCGCGCACGTCCGCGAGGCGCTCCAGGCCGGTCTCGAGATCGTCTGTTCAACCGATGCCCATTCCGTGCGCGGGCTCGGCAACATGGGGATGTCGGTGGCCACGGCACGCCGCGGCTGGGCGACCGCCGCCCAGGTGGTCAACACCCGGTCGCTGGACGCGATCCTCCGCTAGCGGAGGCGGCCGCTAAGGCCGCGCCTCCGCGCCTGCCACCCTTCCGCGCTCCACGTCGAGCTCCGGCAGCACCCGCTCGAGCCAGCCCGGGATCCACCAGTTCCGGCTCCCGAGCAGCTGCATCACGGCCGGGACCAGCACCATCCGCACGAGGGTGGCGTCGAGGAAGATCGCCGAGGCCAGCCCGATGCCGAACAGCTTCAAGAAGGTGTCCGGGGCGGCCAGGAAGGCCAGGAACACGACGACCATGATGGCCGCGGCCGCGGTGATCACCCGCGCTGTCTTCGCCAGGCCGTCGGCCACGGCCCGCCGCGTGTCCCCGTGCCTCAGGTACTCCTCGCGGATCCGCGAGACCAGGAAGACCTCGTAGTCCATCGAGAGGCCGAACAGGATCGCGAACATCATGACCGGCATGAACGGCGCGATGGGTACCTCGTGGTCGATGCCGATCAGCTCGCCGACGGCACCGCCCTTCGCGACGAGCGTCATAACGCCGTAGGCGGCGCCCACCGACAGCAGGGTCATGATCGACGCCTTGAGCGAGATCAACGGCGAGCGGAAGGCCACGAGCAGGAGCAGGAACGACAGGCCGACGACGCCGGCTATGAACAGCGGCATGCGATCGGTGACGTAGTCGCTCTGGTCCTCGAGCGCCGCCGTTACGCCGCCGACCTCGGCCCTGATCCCGGTGCCGCCGAGCTCCTCGGGAACGATGTCCTCGCGGATCCGGTTGACGAGGCTCTCCGTCTCCGCGTCCTGCGGCGAGCTGGCCGGGATCACGTTGACCATCGCCGCGTTGCCCTCCCGGTTGATCTGCGGATCGGTGACGAAGGCGACGCCCTCCTCGCCGCGCAGGCGGTCGGCGAGAGCGTCCACGTCGGACCGCGCGGACTCGTCCGGCAGGTCCGCGGCGATCACGAGCGGCCCGTTGGTCCCTGGTCCGAAGCCCTCGGTGTTGAGGTCGTAGGCCTGGCGGGTCATGGTGTCGGGCGGGTCGTTGCCCGCATCGGGGAAGCCGAGCCGCATGCCGAGGGCGGGCGCGGCCAGGGCGAGCAGGATCGCCGTGGCGACGATCGCGGCCGGCCAGGGCCGCCGCTGCACCGTGTGGCTCCAGCGCGCCGCGGGAGACTCACCGTTGCCCTCCGCCTTCAGCGTCCGGCCCAGGAAGGGCAGCTTGAGGCGGTTGACGTTCGGCCCGAGGTAGGAGAGCAGCGCCGGCAGCAGGGTGATCGCCGCGAGCATCACGACGAGCACCGCCAGCGAGGCCGCGATGGCGACGCCGTACATGTACGGCAGGCCGGTCAGGAACAGGCCGAGGACGGCGATCACGACCGTGCCTCCGGCGATGACCACGCTGCGGCCGGCGGTGGTGACCGCCTCGACGACCGCGTCGTGGCGGTCCTTGCCCGAGTTCATCGCGGCCCTGAAGCGGGTCAGCACGAGCAGCGCGTAGTCGATCCCGACGCCGATCCCGATCAGGCCCGACACGGCCGTGGTCCAGTCGGGCACGTCGACGATGTTGGCGAGCAGCAGGATCAGGCCGCCCGAAGAGATGCCGAGCCCGACGAGAGCGATCACGAGCGGCAGCCCGGCCGCGACGATCGAGCCGAACGCGATCAGCAGGACGATGGCTGCGCCGAGGAAGCCGATCCCCTCGGGGCTGGCCGCCTCCTGGGCGGCGTAGATGGGGTCGCCGCCGAGCTTGATCTCGAGCCCGCTGCCGCTGTTCTCCTCGGCGGCGGCGATCAGCTTCTCGCCGTCCTCCTTGGGCACGTCCCAGCCCTCGATCGTCAACGGGAGCGTGGTGGAACCGATCTGGCGGTTCTGCGAGACCCGGATCGGGGTCTCCTCGGCCACGTGATCGACCTGCTTTGCCTGGGTGAGGAACGCGTCGACCCGCTTGCGCGTAGCGGGACTGGTGGCTCCCGCCGGATCCTTCCAGACGACGTAGATCTCCTGTCCGGAGTAGCCGCTGAAGCGCTGCTCGGTGAGCTCGCTGGCCGCCTTCGACTCCGATCCCGGCGTGTTGTAGTTGGCGTTGTACTCCCCTGCCAGTGAGGAGCCCAACCCGATGATCAAGACGGCGGCCGCGACCCAGGCCAGGACCATGCGCCCACGGCGCCG
>JBKGUS010000457.1:0-5254 GCA_046462295.1 Thermoleophilaceae bacterium
CGAGGAGGGGCCCGCCGCGTTCCAGGACACCGTGTCGCGCATGGACAGCGAGGCGCAGCCCGAGGGGATCGTCACCTTCCTGTTCGACCTCCTCCACATCGAGGGCGAAGACCTGCTCGACACCCCGCTCGAGGAACGCGCGAAGCGGCTCGAGGCGATCGCGCCGCACCTCAAGATCCCGAGCGTGATCACGTCGGACGCCGCGGCCGCGGAGCGGATGCTCGACGACGCGCTGAGCGCGGGGCACGAGGGGATCGTGGTGAAGGACGCCGGCTCGCCGTACATCGCGGGCCGCCGCGGCAAGGCGTGGCGCAAGGTGAAGCAGGTGCGGACCTACGACCTCGTCGTGATCGGCGCCGAGTGGGGTCACGGCCGGCGCCAGGGCTGGCTGTCGAACCTGCACGTCGGCGCGCGCGACCCTCGCACCGGGGAGCTGGTGATGGTGGGGAAGACCTTCAAGGGGCTAACCGACGCGCTCCTCGACTGGCAGACGAAGGAGCTCCTCGCGCGCGAGGTCGAGCGGAAGGGGATCGCCGTGATGGTGCGCCCCGAGCTCGTGGTCGAGATCGCCCTCGACGGCGTCCAGACCTCGACCCGCTACCCGGGCGGCCTGGCGCTGCGGTTCGCCCGCGTCAAGCGCTACCGGCCGGACAAGAGCGCCGCCGAGGCCGACACCATCGACGACCTGCGCGAGCTGCTCCAGTCGCCGAGCCCGGCGCCGCGATGAAATCCGCGCGGTCTTCGCCGGCCCGCTAGGGCCGCCCCCGCTTCGCCCGCTGCGCCGCCCTCGCCCGCCGGGTCAGCGCCCGGGCGCTCTCCTTGCGCGCCCGAGCGGCCGCCTTCCGGTCCTCCAGACGCGCCTGCTCGAGCTCCAGCTTCCGCCAGGCGGCCAGCCGCTCCCGGTCCAGGACGCCGCGGACCGCGCAGCCCGGTTCTGTGTCGTGGCGGCAGTCGGCGAAGCGGCAGCCGGCGGCCAGCTCGTCGACGTCGGCGAACGCGTCGGCGGCCCCGTCCCAGAGGCCGACCTCGCGCAGGCCGGGCGTGTCGACGACCAGCGCGCCGCCCGGCAGCGCGATCAGCTCGCGGGTCACGGTGGTGTGGCGCCCGCGGCCGTCACCTTCGCGCACCGGCTGCGTCGCCTGGCGGTCCTCGCCCAGTAGCGCGTTGACCAGGGTCGACTTCCCGGCGCCCGACCGGCCGATCAGTGCCGCCGTCTCGCCGGGCACGAGCAGCGTTCGCAGGATGCCCAGCCCGCCACCGTCGTGGGCGCTCACAGCAACGCCGTCGGCAAGGCCCAGGTGCCGCGCCATACGTGCCGCCACCGCCTGCCCGTCGTCGACGAGGTCGGACTTGGTGAGCACGATCGCAGCCGGCACGCCGCCGGCCAGGGCGAGCGCGGCCAGCCGCTCGGTACGGCGCTCGTTTGGCTCGGGCAGCGACTCGACCACCAGCGCCAGGTCGATGTTGGCCGCGAGCACCTGGGCGGCCGTCGCGTCCCCGGCCGCGCGCCGGACTAGCGTGCCGCGCCGCTCGAGCACGGCGGATATCGCTCCGCCCCGATCGATCGCCACCCGGTCGCCGGTGACCGGCGGCGTCCCACGCAGGCTTCCGCGCGCCGGCAGCAGGCGGGGCTCCTCCTCCTGATCTGACGCGACCAGCCAGCGGCCGCGATGTTGCGCCAGGACCCGGCCGAGGCCGGACGTGTCGCTATGCATTGGTGTAGGTCCTCCACGGTTCGTCGAAGTGCACGGCAGCCGCGGGCGCCCGGGCGCGTGGCCCGGCGCCCGGTTCAGGCAGCCGTGACGTCGGCGAGGTGCGTGTGGAGGAGGTTCATCCGCTACAGAGCCTACTACGAGGAGGCCCGCCCGCCGCCCACGATCGCGCCCGGCGCCGGCGACAGGCCGGCGGACGGGCCGGCGCTCGGACTGTCGCCCGCGGCGCCCGCGAGCCCTTGGCCGCTGCGGACGAACATGTCCTGGGCGAGCCGCTCGCTGAAGCCGGCCAGGAAGCCGATGCCGGCGAAGAGGGCGCTCTGTGAGGCTCCGTCCTGCTGATCGAGCGGGATCAGCTCGCCCATCACCAGCACGATGGCGCCGAGCGCGAACACGAGTCCGATCACGGGACGAAGGGCCGCCATGAGGCGCAGGTCGGTGCCCTTCATGTCGTGGTCGAGCGTCGGCAGGTTCATGCGGAAGGAGCCGGATGTCATCCGCCACAGCACGCTGACCACGGCGCCGACCATGCCGGCTGTCGCCACGAGCAGCAGCTGACCGCCGAGGCGCGTGAGGTCGTCCGTCGCCATGAGCGAGACCGTGACGGCCGCGATCACGGCGCCGATCGCCACGGTCCCGGCGAGCATGCCCTTCAGGTACTTCGCCTGCGCCCGGCGCGTGGCGCACCTGAGCATGAACTCCTCGGCCTGGTCGAGGCGATCCTTGAGCGGCCCCATGCAGTCATCGGATCGGACGGCCGCGTCGGTGTCGAGGCGCCGCAGCGCCTCCTCGATCACCTGGAAGATCATGGTCTGGCATTGACGCCGATCGAACCGGTTCAGCCGGTGCCAGGCCGAGTACGCCACCTGCTGGCAGCGCCTGATCAGGTCCACGAGCTCGGCCGATCCCGGCGGCAGCTCGCGACCGAGCGTGACCGAGATGCCGTCCTCGTCGGTCAGCGCGGCCGCCGCGAAGACCTCGGTGGCCATGTACCAGCTGACGATGTACCCGCTGCTGTGCTCGAACCGCTCGAACATGTCGGTGAAGTTGCGGCGCAGGAAGGCGCGGTCCGCCTCGGGGACGTCGGGGCGGCGCGCCAGGTAGGACGCCAGGGCCACGTGGGCGAAGCGCGGTTGCCCGCCCTTCAGCGCGCCCACCAGCTCGGGCGCGCTTTCGAGGAACTCGGGCTCCTGCTGGAGCGGGACGCCGGGGATGGCATGCGCCGGCCCGTTGCCGTTCCGGTGGCGGGGCGCGGCCGATTTAGCGGACATACCCCTTGGGCGTGCATGCGCGGTGAACGTTGTTCACTGCGTGGGCAGGATCGTCCGGAGCCGGGCCTGGGCGCGCTGCATGCGCTCTCCCTCGATCGCCAGGGCGGGGTCCAGCAGCGTCTGGAAGAGGAGGCCGTAGAAGAGCGCGAGCACGAGGCCGGCGGCGTCGCCGCCCGCCCGGTCGTCCCCGAGGCCGAGCAGCGCGGCGACGTTCGGGCGGGTGCGCGCAAAGCCCGCGGCGAGCAGCTCCCTGACCTGCTCGTCGTGCTGGGCCATCGCCAGCGCCGCGAGGAAGGTCCGCGCCAGGCCGCCGTGACGCCGGCGCGTGCGCTCGATCACCTCGCCCGCGCGGCGGAAGCGCACGGCCGGCTCCTGCACGGCCACGTCGCCGAGCCCGTCGGCCACCTCCTCGAGCCAGCGGTCGAGCCCGGTGATGGCCGCCTCCGTGACGAGCTTGTCCTTGGAGCCGAAGTGGTAGGCGATCGAGGCCAGGTTGGCGCCCGACTCGTCTGCGATCACCCGCGCGGTGATGCGCTCGGGCGGCAGCCGCTCCAGGCAGCGCATTGTGCCCTCGATCAGGTTCACGCGGTTGCTGCGCTGCGGGCTCACCCGGCGTGGCTCAATCTATACATATGTTTAGATTGTTTCCCATGTCTGCCATCACCCCCGTCGTGACCGTCCTGCTCGCCGTGGTGCTCGCCGCGGCGGCCATGCGAAAGCTGACTCACCGGGAAGACGTCGTGGCCGGCTACGCCAGGGTCGGAGTGCCGGAGGAGCGCCTGAACCGGCTGGCCTTCGTCCTGCTCCTGGGCGCTGCCGGGCTGCTCCTCGGCCTCGCCTGGACGCCGATCGGCATCGCCGCCGCCGGTGGCGTGGTCGTCTACTTCGCTCTCGCCATCGCGGCCCACGTGCGACTCGACGACGCCGCGAACCTGCCGACCCCCGTCGCGATCGAGGCGATGGCGGTGGCGGCCCTCGCCCTGCAGGTCCTGTGAGGGCCGATCAGGGCAGTTCCTGCGGAAAGAAGTCCGGGCGCTCGGCCCGGATCCGCGGCAGCTCGCGCAGCGCCTGGCGCAGGTGGTACCGGAGCGCCAGCTCCGCCCGGTCGGGGTCGTGCGCCGCGATCGCCGCCACCACCTCGCGGTGCTCCTCGATCATCTCGGGCAGGTAGCCCTCCGCCTCGAGGCTGAGCCGGCGCACCCGGTTGAGGTGCGACTTCGCCCGCTGGCTCACCAGCCACACCGTCGGGTGACGACTCAGATCGCAGATGGCCTTGTGGAAGGCGTCGTCGAGCACGTAGAAGACCTCCCGGTCCCCTTCGTCGCGAGCCCGCTCCTGCCCGCGCAGGTTCTCCTCGAGGCCGCGCAGGTCGTCGGCGCCGGCGTTCTCGGCCGCCAGCCGGATCGCGGCGCACTCGAGCGCCTCGCGCACGAACTGCGCGTCCGCCACGGCGGCCGGCGTGATGCGCGCGACGAAGGTCCCGAGCTGCGGCACCACCTCGACCAGGCGC
Organism: Thermoleophilaceae bacterium; assembly: GCA_046462295.1. Taxonomy (GTDB): domain Bacteria; phylum Actinomycetota; class Thermoleophilia; order Solirubrobacterales; family Thermoleophilaceae; genus JACVRW01. The sequence continues at coordinate 4,494 of JBKGUS010000457.1, forward strand.
TCGTCCCGGAGCCGGGCGAGCGCCTCGCGCACCGGCGTGCGGCTTACTCCCATCTGCCCGGCGAGCTCGTTCTCGGAGAGCTGCTGTCCCGGCGCGAGGTCCACGCGGACGATCGCGTCGCGCAGCGCCACGTAGATCTGCGTCGGGGTCGACAGGCCGGAGCGGCGGCGGATCGTGGGAAGCGGCGGCGTCGCTATGGGGTCCATGCTTGCATACAAGTATCCCGGTGTATTAAGGTTGTGTTAGCTCGGGTCCTTCGGGGGTCCGAGTGCAGCCTCACCACGACCCGGGTGCATCATCGAAATGGGGAAGCCTCGGGACGGCCGGCGGTGCAGCGTCGGGAGCGTTACCTCCCTCCTCCCTCCCGAGGCCACCGTCGGCCAGGTGGGCCGCGGTCAGCCGTCCAGGACGGTCAGGTCGAGTTCGCGCACCCGCTTGGGGTCGGCGAAGATGTCGATCTCGACGATCCTGCCGCGTGCGACGGTCATCCCGATCACTGCAAAGGGGCGCCCGCCGGGCGCCACGACGACGCCGGCGGCGCCGTTCACCAGGGCCGGCCGGGCGAACCGGGCAAGGCCGGCGTAGCGGCGGGCCTGGCCGACGACGGCGTGTGCGCCGCGCAACTGGCGCGGGGCGTCGGGGCCGTCGGCCCGGAGCACCACGTCGGGGTCGAGCACCGCCACCAGCGCCTCGAAATCGCCCTTACGCGAAGCGGCCAGGAAGGCGTCCACAACCTCCCGCTGGCGCGCGAGGTCGACGTC
>JBKGUS010000458.1:0-9300 GCA_046462295.1 Thermoleophilaceae bacterium
GCCAGTCGTCGGTGTCACCGTTGTTGTAGTAGTCGACGATCCGCTTCGGCGAGATCTCGCCGGTCTCGGGATCCATTGACATGACTTCGACCGGCATCCGCTGGTTGACGATCTTGCCGATCTTCTCGGTGCCGCCGTCCGCAAGCACGACCCGGGCGTCGTAGTGGAAGCAGCCGAACATCACCCCCACCTTCTCCCGGATCTGATTCGTGAAGATGCAGAGGGTGTTCGCCCGGTTCAGGTTTCCGGCCAGCTTTCGCATCGCCTGGCTCATCATGCGCGCCTGCACGCCCACCGTCTGGTCGCCCATCGCCCCTTCCAGCTCGGCCTTCGGGGTGAGGGCGGCCACCGAGTCGATCGCCACGACGTCCACGGCTCCGGAGCGGATCAGCAGGTCGGCGATCTCCAGCGCCTGCTCGCCGTGGTCGGGCTGGGAGACCAGCAGCTCGTCGATGTCGACGCCGATTCGCTTTGCGTAGGCGGGGTCCATCGCGTGCTCGGCGTCGATGAACGCGCAGATCCCGCCCATCCGCTGGGCGTTCGCCAGCACGTGGTAGAGCAGCGTGGTCTTGCCCGACGACTCCGGGCCGAACACCTCGACGATCCGGCCGCGCGGCACGCCGCCCACGCCCAGGGCGAGGTCCAGCGAGAGCGCGCCCGTGGGGATCGCCGCGACGCGCACCGCCGCCGCCTCGTCCCCCATCTTCATGATCGACCCCTGGCCGAACGCACGCTCGATCTGACCGAGCGCGTTCTTCAGCGCCGACTCACGTGCCTGAGCGGCCTTCTGCTGCTCCTTGTCCATGCGGTGTCTGTCCTCTCGAAAGCTCTCCGAGTCCCACAACGTAGGAGTCCGATCGGACAGACAACTCGCCCCCGTCAAGCAACCCCGCGATCCGCTCAGGCACCACTGGCTCCTCGAAGAAGAAGCCCTGGCCCGAGGCGCATCCCGACGTCAGGAGCTCCGTGCGCTGCTCCGGCATCTCGATTCCCTCGGCCACGGTGTCGAGGTGCAGCGCGCGGGCCAGGTCCAGGATCGCCTGTACCAGGATGCGGCCCTCGGGGTTGTCGCTCATGCCGCGGATGAAGGAGCGGTCGATCTTCAGGATGTCCACCGGGAACTCGCCCAGGTAGGCAAGCGTCGTCGAGCCGTTCCCGAAGTCGTCGATCGCGAGCCGCACCCCCAGCCGCTTCAGGTCGGCCAGCTTGCGCTTCGTTTCCTCGACCCCTTGCAGCAGCGCGCCCTCCGTGATCTCCAGGATCAACCCGCCCGGGTCGAAGCCCGTCTCCTCGAGCACCGCGCGCACCTGGGCCACCAGGTCGGGCTCGTACAGCTGGCGCGGCGACAGGTTCACGCTCAGTGACGGCTTGCGGTCCGGGAACGCCCCCCGCCACGTCTGCATCTGCCGGCACGCCTCGCGCAGCACCCAGGTCCCGAGCGGCACGATCAGCCCGCTCTGCTCCGCCACGGGGATGAACTCGTCGGGCGCCAGCAGCCCTCGCTCGGGGTGCTGCCAGCGCACCAGCGCCTCCACGCCCTGCAGCTCCTCGGCCGCGAGGTCCAGGATCGGCTGGTAGTGGACCACGAACTGCCCCTGGTCCAGCCCCTTCTGCAGGTCCGCGTTGAGCTCGAACAGCTGCACCGCCCTGGTGTGCATCGAGGGCTCGAACAGCTCGTAGCGGTCCCTCCCTCGGCTCTTCGCGCAGTACATCGCGGCGTCGGCATCGCGCAGCAGGTCGTCGGTGCTGGCGGCGCTGCCCTCGTGGAGCGCGATCCCGATGCTCCCGCTCACGTGCATCTCCCGCCCCTTGACGAGGAACGGCTCGCGCAGGATGTCGAGCAGGCGCCCCGCCACGCTCTTCGCCGCGCTCTCGTCCACGCCCTCCTCGAGCAGCACCGCGAACTCGTCACCGCCCAGCCTGGCCACGGTGTCGCTGAGCCGGCAGCACGCCTCGATCCGCTGCGCCACCATCACGAGCACCTGGTCACCGGCCTGGTGGCCCAGGCTGTCGTTGATGATCTTGAAGCCGTCGAGGTCGAGCAGGAGCACGGCCAGGCGGTGCCCGCGCCTGTCGGCGTGTGCGAGCGCGTGCTTCATCCGGTCGTCGAACAGAGCGCGGTTCGCGAGCCCGGTCAGCGAGTCGTAGAAGGCCTGCCGGGAGAGCTCCTCCTGCAGCAGCTTGCGCTCGGTGATGTCGAAGATGGCTCCGTCGAGCCACAGCACCTCGCCGTCCTGCCCGAACACGCCCTGGCCCTTCTCGTAGACCCACGCGACGCCGCCGTCGGCGCGGACGATCCGGTACTCGAGGATGAACGGCTCCCTGCGGCCGAGCGCCTCGTCCACGCCGAGCTCAACCGCGTGGCGGTCGTCGGGGTGGATCACCGAGGCGAACGTCCGGACACGACTCCCGATGAAGTCCGACGCCGGGTAGCCCGCGATCGTCTCGACGTTGTCGCTGATGAACTCCATGTCCCAGTTGGACTTGGCCGCGCAGCGATACATCGCGCCCGGGATGTTCAGCAGCAGCGTCCGGAAGCGCTCCTCGCTCACCCGGAGCTCCTCGACGGCGGTCACATGCCTCGTGATGTCGAGCAGATAGCCGGTGCGGCCGTCGCCGGCGAGAACGGCCTCGTCCTGCACCCAGACGTATTCGCCCTCGGCTCGCCGGAGCCGGTACTCGAGCTGCACCTGGCAGCTGCGCCCGCGCGAGGCGGCGAGCTCGGCCCGGACCCGCAGGCGGTCGTCGGGGTGGATCAGCTCGTCGAGGGACGCGAATTGGGCAGTGAGGGTGGACTCGGTGTAGCCGAGCAGCTGCTCGAAGCGGGCGTTGACATCCCAGCTCGAGCCGTCCTGGGCGATGGCGTAGGTTCCGAACGGCGCGGAGGGTGCCGTCGCCGGGCTCGGTACCGACCTGAGCGGTCGCATGCCTCTGGTATCGACCGCTACAAGCGGTTCTTGAGCGATCTTGATGTGGTTGGATCTCACCCCGGGATGTACGAGCACCGCGAGGCCAACTCGTTCCGGCGCGTCGCTCGAGTCTTCGGCGCCTGGAAGCCCGTGACCTGGGTCCTCGCTCGCACGCTCCACCGTCTCGACGCGGCCGTTTACCGCGTCACCAGCGGGCGCGCGACCTTTGCGTCGTGGCTTACCGGGATGCCCATCGTGATGCTCAGCACGACCGGCGCCAGGAGCGGCCGGCAGCACACGTGCCCGCTCGTGGGCCTTCCGAACGGCGACCAGCTGGTCCTGATCGCTTCCAACTACGGCCGGGCGAGCAACCCGGCCTGGTACTACAACCTGCGCGCCAACCCACGTGCCACGATCGTTTTCGAGGGAGTCACGCGCGAGGTCGTGGCGCGCGAGCTCGAGGGCGAGGAGCGCGACAGGCACTACGAGCGCGGGATCGAGATCTACCCGGGCTGGACCGCCTACCGGGAGCGCGCCGCGCACCGGCGTATCCCGGTCCTGGAGCTGACGCCGGTCGAGTAGCTACGCGGGAAGCTCGATCGACCCGTCCTCGCGAATGGTCCAGCGCGGGTTGTGGGCGATCTCCCAGGCGTGGCCCTCGGGGTCGACCAGCGCGGCCGAGTAGCCGCCCCAGAACGTCTCGGCGGGCTCGCGCACGATGTCCGCCCCGGCCGCGCGGGCCTCCTCGACGATGGCGTCCACCTCCGCGGGCGAACTCACGTTGTGGGCGAGCGTGACTCCTCCCCAGCCGCCTGAGTCCTCAACGCCGCTGTCCTCGGCGAGCTGCTCGCGGCCCCACAGCGCGACCACCATCCCGCCGGCCTGGAAGAACACCACGTCGTCGCCCGTCTCTGCGCGCGTCGTCCAGCCGAGCGCCTCGTAGAACCTCCTCGCGCGGTCGAGGTCGCGGACACCGAGGGTGATGAGGCTGACGCGTTGCTCCATGGCCCTGAGTCCTACCTCAACCAGCGGCTGAGGCGTTGCTCCGCCCGCTCGCGCAGATTGGGATGACGCTCGGCGAGCAGGGCGGTCCACAGTGCCCCTGCAAACGGCGCGCCTCCAGGAAGGGTTCGAGCGGGTGGTCGGGCCGCCGGCCATGCCGCGAACGGCGGCAGCTCTCCGGGGAAGCCTCCCAGGGTTCCGTGCAGCCGCCTCAGTGCCTCCCCCGCCGCGCTCGGGCTCGGCGGTCTCGACGTGTCGTGCTCCACGAAGCGCCAGAACGCGATCGACAGGCCGTCCTGCGTGTGCGGGCCGGCCGGTAGCTCGCCCGCCGGCGGGACTACGTTCGCGCCCGCGGCCGCCAAGTGGCTGGCCGTTTCAACGTCGCGAGCGAGCCAGTCACGCGCTCCGCCCGGTCGGACGTCCGCGGTCGACGTCGCCACCCTCGCCACCAGGGGCGCGGGCGCCAGCCGCACGATGAGGTTGCTCCGGTCGCTCAGCACGATCGGCTCTCGCACCTCCACCCCGTGCCCGCGCGCCACCGCCACGGCCGCCGACACCGCCCGCTCTCTCAGCTCCTCCGCCAAATCTGCACCTCGGTCCGGTAGGGCACCGTGACCGTCCCCTCGCCCGCGATCTCCCGCGCCTTCCGCACCACACGCTCCCGCTCGGCGACGTCGAGCGAGGCGATGAAGCTGATCGACTCCACCCGCGCCCCCATGCCGTCCGCGTCGAGGCGCTGCTCGTTCGGGAGCTCGCGCTCCTCGAGGGGCACGAACAGCGCGGTTCGGTCGAAAGCGGCGCGCCAGGCGTCGTGGCGGTGCGTCGGCGTGTCCTCCCTGTACGGGTCGACGAGCCGGTCGAGCGCGCGGTTCACAGGATCGCTCTCCACGCGGCGGTTCCAGAACAGTGCGAGCACGCCCTCCGGGCGCAGCACGCGGTGGATCTCGGCCAGGGCGGCGTCGCCGTCGAACCAGTGGAACGCCTGGCCCACCACGACGGCGTCGACCTCGCCCGGGCCGAGCGGGATCCCCTCGGCCGTCCCCTCGAGAACTCGCACGGAAGCGGGCAGCGCCGCGCGCATCTCCGCCACTGGCTCGACCGCGACCACGTCGAGTCCCGCCTCGACGAGCGGCCGTGTGAGGGCACCCGTGCCCGCGGCGAGGTCCAGCACATGCGCTCCGTCGGGCAGCCGTGACGTGAGCAGGGCGAGCGCCTCCGGCGGATAGCGCGGACGGCCGCGCTCGTACACCTCGGCCGAGCGGGAGAAGCCCTCGGCTGCGGCGCGGTGGATCACAGCGTCGCCTGCGCGAGCGGGTCGTAGACCGCTCCCTGGGGACGGAGCGTCGAGCGATACAGAGTAAGCGCCTTCGCCTCGAACGCCTCGGCAGGCGGTGCGGGCGTGTCGGGCAGCGGCGGGGGGCGGCGCTCACCGCGCTTCACGCGCGCGAGCGTCAGGTGCGACCAGAAGGGCCGCTTCTCCGGCTGGTACCAGCGGCCCGCCTCGAGCGCGTCGGAGATCGCCGTTTGCACCGCGCCCGCACGGCCCTCCTCGTCCTCGAGGTCGAGCGCGAACAGCCGCGCGGCGCGCGGAGGGATCGGCTTCACGGCGCCGGCGCGCAGCCGCGGAACCGGCACGCCGGAGCAGGCCTCGAAGGTGGCCTCCGCTATCGCGTCGGCCTCCTTCTCCGCCTGCCAGCCCAGGAACACCAGCGTGACGTGCAGCGCCTCGGCGCGCACGGGCCGGAGGTCGTCCCGGCCGGAGATCAGCTCGTCCCGCCAGGCCACCAGGGCAGAGCGTGCGGCATCGGGAAGGTCGAGCGCCACGAACATCCGAGCACGCGGACCGCGTGGAGCGGCCTTCCGGCGGTCGCGCGGCGGCGGCGGGCTCACCCCGGGGGCGCTCCTCCGTCGCCCGTCAGCAATCGCCGCAGCAGGTGCATCCCCACCGTCGTCGAGCGATCCCTGATCTCGGTGCGGTCGCCCGGCAGCCGCGTGTCGCGGGTCAGGCGGGCGCCGCCCGCCAGCGCCGCGCTCCAGCACACGTACCCGACCGGCTTCGGCTCCGTCCCCCCGCCCGGGCCGGCCACACCGGTGATCGACAGCGCCACGTCCGCCTCGAACCGCTTGAGCGCGCCCTCCGCCATCGCCTCCGCCACCTCGAGCGACACCGCCCCATGCCGCTCGATCAGCCCGGGGTCAACCCCCAGCAGCGCCGACTTCGACTCGTTCGAGTACGCCACCACCCCGCCCGCGAAGTAGGCCGACGACCCGGCCCGCTCCGTCATGCGGGCTGCCATCAGGCCTCCGCTGCACGACTCGGCCACCGCGAGCGACCGGCCGGCGAGCAGCGATGCCACCTGATCGTCCACGCGCGACCCGTCCATGGAGAACAGCGCGCGTGAGTGCCGCTCGGCCACCAGGGCCGCCAGCGCCTCCCAGGCCCGGTCCGCGTCCGGCTCCCAGCGCGTCACCACCTCGACCTCGCCGCGCCGCAGGCACGTGGTGATCTCGAGCGCCTCGAAGCCCTCCACCGAGCGCTCCGCCACCCGCAGCGTCTCCGCGATCTCCGACTCCGGGATACCGAACAGCCGCAGGGTCTGTTGCGAGTACTCCGTTCGCCCGCGCACGGCATCCTGAAACGGCTCGCTCGACACCGCCTCCGGCCACATCGCGTGCAGCTCCCGCGGCGGCCCCGGCAGCACCACGATCGCCGGCTTCCCGGGCACCACGAGCCCCGGTGCGGTCCCGGCCGGGTAGATCACGTGCGCACCCTCGGGCACCAGCGCCTGCTTGCGGTTGGAGGCACGCACGGCGTCGAAGTCGAGGTCTGGGAAGCGCTTCATCAGCGGCCGCAGGATCTCGGCGATCCGAGCCTCGAGCTCCCCGTCCAGGAACAGCGGCCGCCCGGTGAACTCGGCCACGATCTCGATCGTCAAGTCGTCGGCGGTCGGACCCAGGCCGCCGCTCGTGATCACAACGTCGACGCCCTGCTCCGCCATGAACCCGAGCTGGGCGAGGATGTCCTCGCGCCGGTCGCCGCAGATCGTGATGTGGGCGAGCTCCACGCCCAGCTCCAGCAACCTGTCCGACAGCCAGGGACCGTTGCGGTCGCGCACCCGCCCGGTCAACACCTCGGTGCCCGTGACCACGATGCCCGCCCGGGCGCTCATACGCAGGGGCGCTCGCCGAGCGGCAGCGGCCTGCTGGAGCGGGGCGTGAACTCGAATCCCACGGGGTTTGGGCCGTCCCCCACGTCGACCGGCTCGCCGTTCATCGTCACCGCCACCGAGGTGTTCCCCAGGTTCGCGCGCAGCCGCCTGCCGCGGAAGGTCTGCGGCGAGGTCAGGATGCCCTCGAAGCGCACCTCGGTCCCCTCGCCGCTGTCGATGCAGACGTACGTCTCCGCCTCCGGCTCGATCCGAAGGGCCACGCGCCGCGGCGGCGGCCGCTCTTCGCGGCGCTGCGGCCGCTCACGTCGGGGCTGTGTGGTGGTCCGCTCCTGTGCGGCCTGCTCGGGCTCGTCGTCCGAGCCGACCAGGCCGATCACGAGCAGCGCGATGAGCACCGCCGCAACGGCGAGCCCGGCCAGCAGGAACGGCCCGGGCGGCCGCGGCGCGCGCCGGCGCCGGTCGCGGGCGAGGCCCGGCGGGCCGATCGGCTTGAGCGCCTCGGCCTCCTCGTGCGGCTCGTAGCGCGCCCGGTAGTCCTCCACCAGACGGTGTGGATCGAGCCCCAAGACCTCCGCGTAGCTGCGGAGGAAGGTCTTGACGAACGTGGGCCCGGGCAGCATCCCGAACTCCTCGTTCTCGAGCGCGCGCAGGTACTTGGCACGGATCTTGGTCTTGGCCTCGACGTCCGCGATGTCGAGGCGCTGCCGCATGCGGGCCTCGCGCAGCGTGTCCCCGATGGACGGCATCGGGCGCGAAGAGTAGTCGGCCCTACTCGGCCACGGGCGCTTCGCTCAGCTGCTCCAACACGCGCGGCAGGTCGGCCTCGGTGATCAGCACCTGGCGCGCCTTGGAGCCCTCGTAACCCGAGATAACACCGCGCCGCTCCATCATGTCGATGAGGCGGCCGGCGCGGGTGTAGCCAACCCGGAGGCGGCGCTGGAGCATCGAGGTCGAGGCCGTGCCCATCTGCACGACGGTGGCCACGGCGTCGGCCAGCAGATCGTCCTGGTCGGGGTCGAAGTCCCCCTCGACGCCGTCGCCGTCCTCCTCGGTCTCGACCGCCTCGAGCAGCTCCTCCTGCAGCTCCGGCTCGCCCTGGCGGCGCCAGTGCTCGGTCAGCCGCTCGATCTCGTCCTCGGTGATGAAGGCCCCCTGGATGCGCGCGGAGCGCGACTCGCCGGCCGGCCGGAACAGCATGTCGCCCTGGCCCAGCAGCGACTCCGCGCCGTTCTGGTCGAGGATCACGCGGGAGTCGGTCTGCGAAGAGACGGCGAAGGCGATCCGCGCCGGCACGTTCGCCTTGATCATGCCGGTGATCACGTCGGCGCTCGGGCGCTGCGTAGCCAGCACCAGGTGGATCCCCACCGCGCGCGACTTCTGCGCCAGCCTGATGATCGAGTCCTCCACGTCGGCGGGAGCGACCATCATCAGGTCCGCCAGCTCGTCGATCACGCAGAGGATGTACGGGAGCGGCCGCTCCCCCTCCCGGATCCGCACGCGATTGAGCTCCACCAGGCTGCGCGTCTTGGCCCGGCTCATCACCCCGTAGCGCTCCTCCATCTCCTTGATGAGGTTGCCGAGCACGTTCGCCGCCAGCCGCGGCGAGGTGACCACCGGGGTGAGCAGATGCGGGATCCCCTCGTAGTGGTTCAGCTCGACCCGCTTCGGGTCCACCAGCACCATGCGGACCTCGTTGGGATCGGAGCGCAGCAGGACGCTCGACAGCATCGCGTTCACGCAGCCCGACTTCCCCGACCCGGTTGTGCCGGCGATGAGGATGTGCGGCTGCTTGGCGAGATCCGTGCCGATCGCCTTGCCCGCGATGTCCTTGCCGAGCCAGACGGCGAGCGGCGAATAGCCCTCGGGCGCCTCCTGGGAGACGTCGCCGAGGTGAACCATGTGGCGCACGTCGTTGGGGACCTCGACCCCGACGGCGCGCTTGCCCGGGATCGGGGCCAGGATCCGCACGTCGTCCGCCGCGAGCGCGTACGCGAGGTCGTCGCGCATGTTCGAGACCTTCGACATCTTGATGCCCGGTGCCAGGCGGAGCTCGTAGCGGGTGACGTGCGGCCCGCTGACGCTCCCGACGACCTGCGCCTCGACCCCGAAGTGCCCGAGCGCCTCGATCAGCTGGCGGCCGACGCGCGCGTTTCCGGTCGTGTCCTGCTTGCGGCCCGCCGGCGAGCGCTTGAGGAAGCTCATCCTGGGGAGCACGTACT
>JBKGUS010000459.1:0-5068 GCA_046462295.1 Thermoleophilaceae bacterium
ACTGCTGCGTCCTGGTGTTGTAGCTCTCGACGTTCGAGTTGAAGATGCGCCGCGCGGCCTGGATCTCGTCCTCGACGCCGCCGAGCTCCGTCTGCAGGCGCTGGAAGCTCTCCGCGGCGCGCAGCTGCGGGTACGCCTCGGCCAGCGCGTTGATCGCGCCCAGCGCCCCCGTCAGCCTGGCCTCCGCGCGCTCCACGGCGCCCGGCTCGCTGGCCGCCACGGCCGCGGTCCGGGCTGCGGTCACGCCCTCGAGCGTCTCGCGCTCGTGCGCCGCGTAGCCCGGACGGCGGCCGTGGAGGCCAGGGAGCCGGGCGCTGTGGAGCGCGCGGAGGCCCGGCTGACGGGCGCGCTAGGCGCGATCAACGCGCTGGCCGAGGCGTACCCGCAGCTGCGCGCCGCGGAGAACTTCCAGCGCCTGCAGGCGGAGCTCGGCGGAGTAGAGGACGAGATCCAGGCCGCGCGCCGCATCTTCAACTCGAACGTCGAGAGGTACAACACGAGGACGCAGCAGTTCCCGACCTTGCTGATCGCCGGCCCGCTGTCGTTCCGGCCGCGCGAGTTCTTCGAGATCGAGGTGCCGGCCGAGCGGGCGGTGCCGCGGGTCGCGTTCTAGAGGCGGGCCGTGCACGCCGACGCCGGCCAGGGGGAGCTGTTCCGCTCGTACCTGCGCAGCCGCACGGCGTTCTGGGCTCTCTTCATCGGCGTCGCGGCGGCTTTCCTCTACGGGGCCTGGAAGCGCGACCCGCTGATCATGGCCGCCGGCCCCGCGGCGGTGGCCGTGGGCGTGGCGGGGATCGCGTGGTTCATGGCGGACCGCGCCGCAGCGCAACGCTTCTACAGGGGCTTCGCCCGCAGCGTGGGGCTCGGCTACGCGAGCCTCTTCGCGCTACTGCCGCTAACGCCGCTGCTCGGTGCGGGCCAGCGCCGGCGTGCCGAGCACTGGATGTACGGCAAGCTGCCCGGCGACCTGCCGGGCGGCGTGGGCCACTTCGTGTGGGAGCGGATCGAACGCGACTCGGACGGCGACCAGCGGGTGCGCGAGCGGAACCGCTTCACCCTCTGCGTGGCCGACCTTGAGCCCTCGATGGCCCTCTTCAAGGGCGTGTTCGTGCGGCCCCGGCGCGGGTTCGTCGTCTCGCACTCGGACTGGCTGAAGGACACGCCCACTCGCCGCCTGGAGGTCGAGAGCGCGGCCTTCACCGAGCGCTACGAGCTCCTGATCGCCGAGGACCAGGACGAGGTGATCCTGCGTCGTCTCCTGTCGCCCACGCTCGTGAGCTGGCTCGCGAACCACCCGCTCACCCCGGGTGTCGAGCTGAAGGCCGGCGCGCTCGTCGTGTTCGTCCCGCACGCGATCGAGGACGCGGGCAACCTGACGTACCTCATCGACGCGACGCGTCACATCGCTTTGCGGGTGCGGAGCGAGGTGGAGGAGGATAGGCTCCGCGCCGCGTGAGAGCGGTGCAGATAGACGAGTTCGGCGGGCCCGAGGTCCTCAAGGTCGTCGACCTGCCGAAGCCCGAGCCGGGCGACGGCCAGGTGCTCATCGAGGTGTCGCACGCAGGGATGAACTTCGCCGACACGCACCAGCGCGAGAACTCCTACCTGGCCCGCTACGAGACGCCGCTCGTGCTGGGCGGGGAGGTGGCCGGCAGGACCGAGGACGGCCGGCGCGTGGTCGCGATGGTGCCGAGCGGCGGCTACGCCGAGTACGCGCTGGCGCCAGAGGCCTCCGTCTTCCCGATCCCCGACGGCGTCGACGACGGCGCGGCGCTCGCTCTGCTGATCCAGGGCCTGACCGCCTGGCACCTCTACCGGACCTCGGCGAAGCTGGCCGAGGGGGAGTCCGTGGTCGTGATCTCCGGGGCCGGCGGCGTGGGGTCGCTCGCCGTGCAGCTCGGGCATCCCTTCGGGGCGGGCCGGGTCATCGCGACCGCCTCGACCGAGGAGAAGCGCGCGCTGGCGCTCTCGCTGGGCGCCGACGCCGCGGTCGACCCGGCCGTCGACGACCTGAAGGAGGCCCTGATCGAGGCCAACGAGGGCAAACGGGTCGACGTCGTGCTCGAGATGTCCGGCGGGCGCGTGTTCGAGCAGGCCGCCGAGGCGCTCGCCCCCTTCGGCCGGATCGTGGCGTACGGGATCGCTAGCCGCGAGCAGAACACGCTGGAGACGGGTCGGCTGATGCGGAAGAGCCGCGCGGTGGTCGGTTTCTGGCTCATGCACTGTCTGGGCCGGCGCGACATGATCGAGGAGCCGCTCGCCGACCTCTTCGACCGGACGGCGCGCGGGGAGCTGAGGCCACAGGTGGGCGAGACCTACCCGCTCTCCGACGTGCGGCGCGCGCACGAGGACCTCCAGGGCCGTCGCACCAGCGGGAAGCTCCTGCTGGACCCGTCTCGGTGAGTAACCTCGACCGCCGATGACGAAGTTCTCCGACCTTGGGCTGACCGAGTCCACGCTCGGGGCGCTCGCCCACCTCGGCTACGAGCGCCCCACCCCGATCCAGGAGCAGGCGATCCCGCCGCTCCTGGAGGGGCGAGACGTGATCGGCCAGGCCCAGACCGGCACCGGCAAGACGGCTGCCTTCGGCCTGCCGATGGTCGAGTACGTCGACCCCGGCGCCGCGGAGATCCAGGCGCTCGTGCTGACCCCGACGCGCGAGCTGTGCATCCAGGTGACGCAGGCGCTGCGCGCCTACGGCGAGCGCAAGGGGGTCGAGGTGGTGGCCGTGTTCGGCGGAGCGCCGATCCGCGACCAGGCAACCCGCCTGAAGGAGGGGCAGGTGGCGGTGGGCACCGTGGGCCGGGTGATGGACATGATCGATCGCCACCACCTCTACCTCGACCAGGCCCGCTACGTCGTGCTCGACGAGGCCGACGAGATGCTCGACCTCGGCTTCCTCGAGGACGTGGAGGCGATCCTGCGGCGCGCCCCGATGGGCCGCCAGACTGCGCTGTTCAGCGCCACCGTCCCGCCGGAGATCCGCCGTCTGGCGGAGCAGTTCATGCACGACCCGGTCGAGATCAAGGTGCGCGCCGCCACGCTCACGATCGACACCGTCGACCACTACTACGTCGAGGTGCGCGACGGCGAGAAGCCCGACGCGCTCGTCCGGGTGCTGAAGGAGGAGCGTCCGGAGCAGGCCATCGTGTTCGCGCGCACCAAGATCGGCGTGGACCGGCTGGCGCGCCGGCTCGGCGACGCCGGCGTACGGGTCAAGGCCCTGCACGGCGACATGTCCCAGGGCCAGCGCGACGGGGTGATGCTCGCCTTCAAGGGCGGGCGCGAGCGGCTGCTGGTCGCCACAGACGTGGCGGCGCGGGGCCTCGACATCACCGGCGTAAGCCACGTTGTGAACTACGACATCCCGAACTCGCCCGACGTCTACGTCCACCGCATCGGCCGCACGGGCCGGGCCGGTGAGAGCGGGCGCGCGATCACCCTGATCACGCCGAAGCAGCGGCGCGAGCTTCACGCGATCGAGCGGCATGCCAACACGGAGATCGAGGAGTGGTCGGCCGACGGGCCGGCGCCGCGCGAGCGCCGCACCCGCCGCGAGCGCGACCGCGAGACGCGCCGGCCCCGCCACACGAAGCCGCACAGCCGCGACGGCGTGCCCTACGTGAAGCTGGTCGTTGGCGCCGGGCGGACGCACGGCATCGAGCCGGCCGACGTGGTCGGCGCCGTGGTCGACCACTCGCATCTCGAGAACGACGACGTCCGCAACGTCCGCGTGCTCGAGCGCTTCTCGTTCGTGGAGGTGCCAGAGCAGCGCGCCGGCGAGGTGGTCGACAAGGTGAACGGAACGCGAGTCCGGGGGACGGAGCTCCGGCTGGAGGTGACAAAGAGACGATGAGCCAGGCGACGATGCACACCAACCACGGGCCGATCGAGCTCGAGCTGTTCGAGGAGGATGCCCCGAAGACGGTCGAGAACTTCGTGAAGCTGTCGCGGGACGGCTACTACGACGGGCTGATCTTCCACCGGGTCATCAAGGACTTCATGATCCAGGGCGGCTGCCCGCAGGGCACGGGCACCGGCGGCCCGGGCTACGAGTTCGAGGACGAGATCAACGACCACAAGATCGTCCGCGGCGCGCTGGCGATGGCGAACCGCGGGCCGGACACGAACGGCAGCCAGTTCTTCATCGTCACCACCGACGCGGCTCCCTGGCTCGACGGCAAGCACACCGTCTTCGGCGAGGTCCGCTCGGGGATGGAGGCGGTCGACTCGATCGAGGGCACCGAGACCGGCGCCCAGGATCGGCCCACCGAGGATGCCGTGATCGAGCGCGTGGAGGTCCATGCGGGTTGAGCTGCTCTGGTGGGAGGGGTGTCCCTCCTATCCCGAGACGCTGGCGGACCTCGAGCAGGCCCTCGCCGCCGCCGGCCTCGACAGTCACGTCGAGATGGTCGAAATCGAAAGCGACGAACAGGCTCGACGCGAGCGTTTTCCCGGCTCCCCGACGATCAGGATCGACGGGGAGGACGTCTTTCCACGCCCGGACGGCGAGCCCTACTCGCTCACCTGCCGCGTGTACCGGCTTCGCGACGGCCGGTCCTCCCCGACCCCCGATCCCGCGGAGCTTCTCGAGGCGATAAGGAGGATCGATGCAGATCGGCGATGAGGCGATGAGGTTCAGCCTGCCTGCGACCGACGGCCGCGAGTACGGGCCGGAGGGCGTCACGGTGGTGGTCTTCACCTGCAACCACTGCCCGTACGCGCTCGCTTGGCACGATCGCCTCACGCAGGTGGCGCGCGACTACGAGGGCCGGGCCCGCTTCCTGGCGGTGAACCCGAACAACGCCGAGACCCACCCGCGCGACTCGTTCGACGCCATGAAGGAGCGCGTGGAGGCCGACGGCGGCTGGCCGCATCCGTACCTGCGCGACGAGTCCCAGGAGGTGGCCCGCGCCTACGGCGCCCGCACGACGCCGGACGTGTTCGTGCTGGACGCGGACGGGACCCTGCGCTACCGCGGGGCTCCGGATGAGGACCACCGGGACGAGCGCCAGGGCGCGTCCTGGCTGCGCGACGCGCTCGACGCCGTGCTCGCGGGCGAGGAGCC
>JBKGUS010000460.1:0-21774 GCA_046462295.1 Thermoleophilaceae bacterium
CACTCGGGCCCTGCGGCCCGTCGCCACGAGCAGCTCGTCCGCCGCCACCGCACCGTCGCCGGCCAGCCTCACGACCCGCTGTGCGCCATGCCGCTCGACCCCCACGGCCTCGGTGCCGACGCGCACGTCGATCCCCTCCTCGCGCAGCCGCTCCTCTATCAGCTCGCCGACAGCGGGATCCTCACGTGGGAGGAGCCGATCGGGCCGCTGCACGATCGTCACCTCGGCGCCGAAGCGGCGCAGGAACTGACCCAGCTCGATCCCGACCGGCCCGCCCCCGAGGACAACCACGCTCGCCGGGATCTCGTGCACGTTGGTCGCTTCCCGGTTGGTCCAGTAGCCGGCCTCCCGCAGACCCGCTACGTCTGGCACGGCCGGGTCGCTGCCGGTGGCGACGATGATCCGCTCGCTCTCGAGCTGGGCCCCGTCCACCTCCAGGCGGCCAGGTCCGGTGAAGCGCGCCTCGGATTTGTAGACGGTGACCCCGTCGCGCTCGTAGCCTTCGACCTGGTTGCGGTCGTCGAGGTGGCGGACCATGAAGTCGCGGTACTCGGCGACCTCGCTCCAGGACTGCTCGGGAGCGGCGGTACCGGCCGTGCGCTGCGCCTCGAAGCGAACCTCGGGCGGGCGCAGCAGCGTCTTGGACGGAATGCAGGCCCAGTAGGCGCACTCGCCGCCGACCAGCTCGCGCTCGACGAGCGCGGTGCGCAGCCCGAGCTTGGGCAGTCGGGCGGCCGCGACCTCCCCTGCGGGGCCGGCCCCGACGACGATCGCATCGAAGCGTTCAGTCACTGACGATTCTCCTTGTGTCGAGGGAACGAGGATGGGCGCCGCGCGGCGGTCACCGCGCCGTTGAGGCGGCGGCGCGCCGGGCGGCCTCGCCGAGCCTGGGCGTCACCTGACCACGACGCTGCCCACCATCCCGGCGCCCTCGTGCGGGATGCAGACGTAGCGGTAGGTGCCCGGCTTCCGGAAGGTGCGCGAGAAGGATTCGCCTTCGCCTACAAAGCCAGAGTCCCACTCCTTGGTCCCCGCGGGGACGCTAACCAGTGCGGGATCGGCGGCCTTCGACTTGTCGGCCGTCACGGTGTGGGCGACCTTGCCGACGTTCGTCCAGGTCACCTTCTCGCCGGCGGCGACCTCGATCTCCTTCGGCTCGAACGCCAGCTGGTCGTTCATGTCCACGACCGCTGCCCCGTTCGCGCTCTCCGCCGGAGTGGTCTCCCTCGACGCGGGAGACTCGCGCGCTGAGCCGTCATCCGACGCGTCATCGCCTCCGCAACCGGCCGCGCCGAGGGCTCCTAGCGTGAGCACCAGCGCCAGCCGCCTCATCGGATGTCGCACACCGGCATGAACCCGGGCTGGCCCGCCTCCACCTTCGTCCCGGCCATCGGATTCCCGGGCGGCCCGGCCAGCGTGAAGTCGCGCACGGCGGTGTGCATGAGCCAATGGCCGCGCTTCGGTCCAGCGCCGACAAGGCCGTGCCAATGGTCGAACCCGGCCGGAAGCGGGCCGACGATGCTCGCATTCCTGGCCTTTGACGCGCGCTCGAAGCTCCCGTTCCCGCAGTTGCCCGGGATCGCGTAGACGATGTAGAGCAGCTCTCCCTTCGGGACGTCCTCGGCCCACTTGAACGGTTTGTCGCTCTGGAAGTGGAGCCCCATGGCGAAGCCGCGGTCATCCAACACCTTCCAATAGTGGCCGGGCACGTCGTCGAAGCGCCACTCCTTTCCACCCTGTTCCACCGTCGGTGTCTTCTCGAACCCCTCCGGCAGGTTCTCCTCGCTGATCGACACGACGGCGGCGGTCTCGCTGCCGGATCCCTCCGCGGCGGCGCCGTTGCCATCGCCCGCGTCGTCGTCCCCGCCGCAAGCCCCCAGGCCCAGCGCCAGGACGAGAATCCCGAGCAACCCTGCGTGACCTCTGCGCGTACGCATAGGTATTTCCCTCTCACCGTGTGCGTTCCTCGTTCGACCCGGCGGCCGCCGGCGCGATTCAAATACGACTACGACACGGAGTTCCTCTTCGGCCTCGACGTGATCCTCGACGGCCTGGAACGGCTACCCGGCCCGCCAGTCCCGCTCGACCAGCCGACACGGCGGCGCCGGAAGGGGATGTCGAGCAGCGCAAAGAGGGCCAGGGCCAGCAGCGCCGCGCCCAGGATGTACCAGGGCCAGGAGCCCATGTAGTCGAGCAGGCTGGCCGTCTCGGGCCGTTCCGCGAGGAACATGTAGTTGCCGCCGGTCAGCGCGTTGCCGGCGGCGGCGAGGGCCGCCCATGCCGCGGTGGCGGTGAACACGCGCAGCACCGCGTGGGAGCGCGCGGTCAGGCCGAGCCCGAACGCGAGGAAGATCGCGGCCACGACGACCCCGGAGTGAGTGATGAAGTAATGCCAGAAGAAGAAGCTCGGGAAGCGGTCGTCGGGGTCCAGGCCCGGCGTAAGGACGGCCTGGAGCGATGCCGTCAGGCCCCAGAAGTAGGTCAGCTCGAAACGCAGCGCTCCGGGGCTCCAGAGCGCGAGCGCGGCCACCACGGTCACGGCATCCGTGAGGTGCAGCGGCAGGTCGAAGTCGAGCGCATAGGAGCCCTGCAGCGCCACTACCACGTGGTAGGCGACGAACCAGGCGAGAAGGATCGCGCCGAAGATCCGCGAGGCAAGACGCGTCCAGTCACCCGGATGCGTCCGAGCCGCCACGGGCAACGCCACGCACAGCACCGCTGTCGCGACAAGCACCGCCAGATGCTCGGCGGAGAGGAAATAGCTCTCTGAGCGCTGGGGCGTACGCCCAAGCTACACCTCTGCCCCACCACGGCGCGGTGGCTCTGGAGGCTGGGGATCGGCTATCTCGAGCCGCTCCGCGCCGTGATTCTTCAGGGGTCCGTGAAGCTACATCCTCTTCGCTGGCTCGGCGCGCCGCAGCGCGCCCGCCGCCGGCGTGTAGATGCTTTCGTGGCCGTCGTCCCAGCCGATGCGGTAACGAGGCGACGGCGCCCCGTGCACCACTTCCTTGATGACGCCTGTGCGAGCCGGTCGCTCGGTCGACTCGGACTCGACCTCCACCCGATCTCCGGCCTTCAACTCCATGCCCTCACCTCCTTGCGTCGCGTCACCTGGCGTGATAGCAGAAGCGGGGCCCGCCGCCGGACCCCGCGCAGGAAAATCAGTGGCGCGGAGCGGTCCACGAACTCCCGCAGCTAGGCATCCGGGAGGGCGCAGCCCCCTTGACCAGAGGAGTAGCGTCGGTCGGCAGGGGCGCTCGTGGGCGTCTTCGCCACGGGCTGCCGAGCGACCATCAGAGGAGGGCGTTCCATGGCCAACCTCGGCACATTGCGAGGGGACCGGCGAGGCCGGGCCAGAAGCGCGGGCGGACCCGCGGCCACGATGGCCGCGCTACTCCTGGCCGGCGGCGTAGGAGCGCTGGCCGAGTACTTCTTCTTCGACCGCCAGCACGGCGCGCGCCGCCGACACGTGGTGCGCGACCGCACCCGCGCCGCGCTGCGGCGCCGCTCGCGCGACGTCGTGCGCCGCGTGAAGTACCTCGAGGGCGTCGCCGAGGGCGTCGCTTACAAGGCTGCGCACGCCGTACCGGGCGTCGGTGGACACAAGGAGCCACCCGACGACGTCACGCTCGCCCAGAAGGTCGAGAGCATCGCCTTTCGCAAGGCTGGCGTCCCCACGGGCCGGGTGAGCGTGAACGCCGACAACGCCGTCATCTACCTGCGCGGCCAGCTCGAGAGCGATGCGCAGATCGAGGAGCTCGTTCGCGCAATCCGCGCAATCGAGGGCGTGAACGGGGTGAAGAACCTGCTCCACACACCGACCACGACGACCGAGGGGGCCTAGGCCACCGCCAAGCAATCCGCGCGCGCAGCGCCCAACGCTCGATCAGCAGCTCTCAGTCCTCGCAGATGTCGGCCACCCGCGCCCGCGCTGCACGCACCATGTCGTTCGGATCCACCAGCACGCCGTGCTCGTGGTCTCCGCCGCAGCACAAGATGCGGTCGTGATCCAGCAGGCGCCGGTCCACCAGCTCCAGCGCGTCGAACATCGGCCCGAAGGGGGGCACCGCCCCGACCTCGAACTCGTCGAGCTCCGCCGCCATTTCCTGCTCGCTCACCAGCCGCAGCCCCTTCGACCCCAGCTCCAGCTTGACTTTGTGCATGTCGAGCCGCTCCGACGAGGGGACCACGGCGAGTCGCAACCCCTCCTCGTCGCGCAGCACGACGGTCTTCGCCACGTCGGTCGGCGGCATTCCCACCGCCCGCGCCTCCGCGGCCGCGGTCTGCGTCCGCTCGTGCTCCACCACCTCGTAGCGAACGCCCACCCTTTCGAGGAACTCGGTCACTGCCGCATGGCCGGCCTGCACGTCCATCACAGCCCTCCGTCGTCGCCTCGCCGCATGGTACGCCCGTCCGCAGGGCGCCCGAGCTACCTCACGGTCAATGCGAGCTGGAGTCGCGGCCGCTAGAGAAACCCGGCTGGGCGGGTGCGGTGGGTGCGGCGCGCGCTCACGGGTCGGCGCCCGGCAGGCTGCCACACCAGACGCCGCCGCAAACCGCAGCAGACGAGCCAGCAGAGGAGGAGGGCCATCCACGCCGCCGCCGCGGCGAGGACAAGCACTGCCACCACGGCGACCAGAGCGACAGCCACGGTGACGGCGACCAGGAGCCCGGCACCGAGCACGGCAGACCGGGCAGCCGGGTCGGTTCCGCGGCCCGCGCGTCGCAAGAGGACGCCGCCGTCGCCCGGAAGATCCGCGAGCAGCTCCGCAAGGTCGCCGTAGGTACGGGCGCGCAGCGCTCGATCCAGCCGCTGCTCAAGCTCCTCCGGATCCAGCCTGCCCTCGCCGGCCGCCTCGCGCAGTCGGTCGACGACCGCGTCTCGATCGCTATCCGACGCCCTCAGCGAGTCGTGCCTTCTCATCGCTCGCGCAAACGTTAGCTCAGTCCTCCAGCCATCCCCACCGGTCGTAGACCGCTTCGCCGCCGTGCAGCGTCAGCAGTGAGCGGATCTCACTGATCCGCTCACGCGGAACGCTCAGGTATGGCATGTCGAGCACGGCCAGGTCGGCGAGCTTGCCGGGCTCCAGGGAACCGCGATCGTCCTCGTCGAAGGCCAGCCACGCGGAGCCCCGCGTGTACGCCCGCAGCGCCTCCAGTCGGGTCAGCCGCTGGTCCGGCGGTCGCACCACCGCATCCCCGAGTGACGCCCCGGTGACATGGAACTCGAGCGCCGGCCAGACGCGGTAGTCGCCGACCCGCGTCGCGTCGGTGCCGCCGGCGACCACCACCCCCTCGTCGAGCGCGATTCGCGCCGCCGAGCGCTGAGCGACCTCCGGTCCGTTGGCCGCGAGGATGTCCGGGCCCTCGAAGAATGGGCCCATCTGCACCGAGTAGGCCATGCCCAGCGACTTCATTCGGGCGATCGTCTCGGGCGAGCCGGTGTTGAGGTGGGCCATCGCCCAACGCAGCTCACCGATCGGATGGACCTGGTTGACCCGCTCGAAGACGTCCAGGATCTGTGACGCGGCGTCGTCGGTGTAAGCGTGGATCTCCAGCGGGATGCGCCGCGATGCTGCGAGGGTTGCCACCTCCTCCAGCTCGGCGAGGGCCTCGGGCGTGGCCTGGAAGCCTGGAGCCTGCCTCACCCCGTCGTTCACACCGAAGACGGCGACCTCCCCGAGACCGAGGAAGGGGGTCGGCCCGCCGCGCTCCCTCGGCGCCCTGAAGGCCATGACCGACTCGAAGAACGCCGATTCGTTGCCCGGCGCCTGGGCCGGGACCCGGAAGCCGGCGCGCAGTGTCAGCCTGCCCTCGTCGGCCAGCGCGAACAGCGTCTCGTAGCTGGCCGCCGGCCCGGCGCTGTCGTCGATGAACCCGGTCACACCCGACGCGTTGAGCGCGGTGAAGTAGGTCTAGAGGCTGTCCTTCCGCTCCTCGATGGAGGCAGGCAGGATGGTCGCCACCAGGGCGTTGAAGGGACCGATCCCACCGAGGAGCCGCCCGGTGGCCTGGCCGTTCGCATCGCGCTCGACCGTGAGCCCGGGAACGGGCGGAGTCTGGGATTCGTTGAGGCCGAGCGCCTCGATGCCCGCCTCGTTGACGAGGGCATAGTCGTAGAGGTACTGCACGAGAACGGGGTTGATGGGCGACGCCTCAGTCAGGTCGGCGACCGTCGGCGCTCTCCTCTCCCTGAACTGGTTCGGGTGCCATGAGCCGACGACGGCCACCCACTCCTCCGGCTCTCGCTCGCTCGCCGCGCGGCTCACCCTGGCCAGCGCCTCCTCGAGTGAGCCGACGCCGAGCCAATAGGTCTCCTGATCGAAAGTCTGCCCGCCGCGGATGGCGTGCGTGTGCCCGTCGACCAGCCCCGGGATCACCGTGCGACCGCGCAGGTTGACGGTGCGGGTGTCCGGTCCGGCGAGCCGGGCGACGGCGCGGCTCGACCCGACCGCGGTGATCTCGTCGTCGGTGATCGCGACGGCCCGGGCACGCGGACGTTCGTCGTCCATTGTGAGGACGACCCCGTTGACGAGGATCAGGTCGGGCGCCGCGGCGCCCTTTCCGCCGAGGAACCCGAAGCCGCTGCCGGTCCCGGCGAGAATGAGCCCGCCGGCGAGGAGCACACCCAGCACGGCCATGCCGCGCCGCCACCGAGGGGTCTTCACGAACCGCCGGGCCGATCTCATGGCGCTGCCGCCTTCCCGTGACCCGCCCGAACCGCGCGGGTCGTCGCGTTCCTTCGACAGCATACGTTTGCAGTCAACCCGCCCGGAGGGTCAAAGGGAGGGCGCCCCCCGTTGCGCAGCCCGACGCCAGTTGGACGCACCCGTCATCCGCGGAGCGTGCGCACCACCCGCTCCAAGGTCGCTCGCACCGGGCCGACGCACCTCGGTCGAGTTCTACGAGGTCGGGGTGAGGTCGATGCTCAGGCCCGCTCGTGGCGGCTCATGCGTCGACCCCGCGTACACGGAACCGGTGCCACCGCGCGTTCACGCCCTGCCCGTCGAGCGAGCGACTGCGACCGTCCCGGATCGGCAGCATCGTCCAGATCCCGAACCCGATCTGCGCGTGCTCGGGGATAAAGGTGCCGTTCGCCTCGTACACCGTGCGGTCGTCGACGCGCCAGGTCGCGGTCGACCTGCTCCGGTCGAGCGTGATCTCGCACGGGCGTAGCCGGGTGAAGTCGTCGTCGAAGTCCTCGTACGGCGACTCGACTACGTGGTAGAACGGCTCGCCTGCTCCGCCACCCCCTATGCCCAGCTGCTCGTGCAACGCGAGCACACGGGTGGAGGTGCCGACGACGGCGAACACCCGCTTGGTCACGGCGAGGTCGAAGGCGTGAAAGGCCGCCATTCCCCGGCGGTAGTCCGCCGGTTCCCCGCCGATGTTCTCGACCGCGAGGTCGACGGCGAACGTCGCGGGCCGATCCGCCGGCAGCTCGAACCGGCGCGTCGAGAACATGAGGTACTTGGGGCTGTCGACGGCCTGGAACGCGTCGTGCGACAGCGAGAAGCGCGGGATCGTCACTCGCACCTCGCCATCGCCCACGGCCAGCTCCGCGTTGGGGTCCAGCGGGATGTGCTGATCGCCCGTCGGGAGCGGCAGGCGGGCCGGGCTCCAGCGCGCAGCCTCGAGGTCCGGCCCCTTGAGCTCATCGTACGTGACGAAGCCGTCGGGGGCGTGCGTCAGGTTTCCCATCTCGTGTCTCCTTTCACGGGGCTGCGTGGCTCCGCCGGGCGGTCGTCGCGTAGGCGGCCACGAAACCCTCTCGCCAGGTGGGGTAGCGGGGCTCCCAGCTGAGCTCGCGCTTGGCCTTGGCGTTCGATGCGCCGCGCGCCTCGGTCCCCATCACGACCGCGGCCTCGCCGGCGATGAGCCGCGCGAGGAGGCGGGGAAAGCGGCGCGGTGGCCCGGCGCCGAGCGCGTCTGCGAGCACCGGCAGCCACTCGCGCACCGGCGCGGGCTCGTCGTCGACGACGTTGAAGATGCCCGGCCCGTCGTGCTCGAGCGCGAGTACGGTCGCCGCGGCGGCGTCGTCGAGATGGACCCACGATGCGACGCCTCCGCCGTCGCCGATGATCGGGTACTGCCGCTTCCGCACCGGCTCGACGAGCCCGTCGTTGGCGGCGCCGTAGAAGAGGCCGTAGCGAAGCGCAATCCCACCCGCGTTCGTGACCACCTCCTCGAGGTGACGCATCGCGGCGTTCGACTCGCGCGTCTTCGCGGGCGGAGCGGGATCGAGCGGGTCGTCCTCGGTCTTGACCGGCCCGCCCTCGCGCGCGTTTCGGTAGCTGGCAAAGCTCTGAGCGACGAACCGGTCGACCCCGGCTTCGCGCGCGGCCGCGAGCAGCGCGTCGGTGCCCTCGGTCCGCAGCCTGTTCGTCTGGGCGAACGTCCCGTCGAAATTGCGCGAGAAGCTCAGCTGCGCCAGCGCCGTCGCCTGGTGGACGATCGCGTCCGGCGCGGCGTCGAGCACGGCCCGGCGCACGGCCGTACGATCGAGCAGATCGAGCGCGACCGGCTCAGCGCCGAGCGCCCGGATGTGTTCCGCCTTCTCAGCCGACGTCGAGGTGCCGACCACTTCATGGCCTCGGTCGACAAGCTGGGGGACCAGCCTGGTGCCGATCGCACCGCTCGCTCCTGCAACGAACACTCGCATCGTGTTTCTCCTTGTCACATCACACGCGTCGGGCGGGTCTACTGCTATGACCCACCCCGACGACCGGATGTGACCGATGGATGAGCGCGAGTTCTTGGCGCAGCATTTCGAGGAGCACCGAACCCGGCTGCGCGCCGTGGCCTACCGGATGCTCGGCTCGCTGAGCGAGGCCGACGACGCGGTCCAGGAGACGTGGCTGCGCCTCAACCGGATCGACGCGGACGAGGTGGAGAACCTCGGCGGGTGGCTGACGACCGTGGTGGCGCGTGTCTCGCTGAACATGCTGCGCTCGCGCCGATCGCGGCGCGAGGACCCCTTCGATGTGCGGATGCCGGAGCCGATCGTCGACCCCGCCGACGGCACCGATCCCGAGCACGAGGCGCTCTTGGCCGACTCCGTCGGCCTCGCGCTGCTCGTGGTCCTCGAGACGCTGAACCCGGCCGAGCGGCTCGCCTTCGTCCTGCACGACATGTTCGCAGTGCCGTTCGACGAGATCGCGCCGATCGTCGACCGCTCACCCGCCGCGGCGCGCCAGCTCGCGAGCCGCGCCCGCCGCCGCGTCCAGGGCGAGAGCCCGATTCCCGACGCCGACCTCGACACCCAGCGCGAGGTCCTCGACGCCTTTCTCGCGGCGGCGCGCGAGGGCGACTTCGAGGCGCTGCTCGAGGTGCTGGACCCGGACGTGGTCCGCAGGGCCGACCGCGGCGCCGTTTCCATCGGCGCCGCGAGCGTTGTGCGCGGAGCGGCCAACGTGGCCCGCCAGGCGCTCGCCTTCTCGCGCCTCGATATCGAGGTGCGGCCCGCGCTCGTCAACGGCGCGGTCGGCACGGTTAGCCTCCGGGACGGGCGGCCGTTCGCGATCGCAGGCTTCACGATCCGAAACCGAAGGATCGTCGAGATGGACGTCATCGCCGATCCAGAGCGGCTCAGCCAGCTGGATCTGATGATCCTCGACTGACTGAGCGCGGCGGCTACAGCGGGCAGAACAGGTCGACCGCGTTGCCGTCCGGGTCGCGGACCAGGGCGTAGCGCTGCCCCCAGGGGGCGTCCCACGGTTCCTTGTGGCCGTCGTAGCCGAGCGACACGAGCCGTCCATACGCCGCGTCGACGGCGGCCGGGTTGTCCAGCCGGAAGGCGAGGCCGATTCGCTGCCCGCCGGACGGCGGCTGCCAGTTCGGCTCGAACGACCGGATCGTCTCCTCCGTGTCCCAGGCGAGCCGCAGCCCGCCGGGCAGCGTCGCCTCGACGTGCGGCTGCCCGTCCGCGTCCTCGGGCACGTCGAGGCCGAGCTCGCGATAGAACGCCAGCGCCCGGCCCATGTCCTCCACGACGATGCCGATCAGGTCAAGCTGGGCCTTCATCTCCACTCCTTATTGGTCGAGGGCTTCGTCAGGGGATGATGGGCGACGGGCCCGCCCCCGTCTTGAACGTTTCCGACGAGTCGCCGCCGGACGCTAGCCGCGCTCGACCCCGCCGGGCTCGAGGTGAAGCGGCGCGTATTGCTCGGCGAAGAGCTTCGCCACCAGGAGCTCCGCCTCACCCGGGCCGAACGCCTGCAACGCGATCTTGGGCGGCGTCCTACGACCGTTCGACTACCGCGTGATCGAGGGTGTCCGGTCACCCATCTCGGGATAGGCTCCTCACATGGGCTCATCCTCGCGAGGTTTCCTGCTGGTCGTGATCGTCCTGGCGCTCGCCGCCATTCCGTCGGCGGCGGAGCCGCCGGGCTCGGATCCGGGCGGCGCGGCGAGCGCCGCCGCGGCCGCGCAGCAACGGCCCGACCTTCACCGCTGGCGTCTCACGCGGCACGGCTTCGGGCGACTGACGGTCGGCCTGACCAGGGCCCAGATGGAGCGCCGGACGGGACGGAGGCTCAAGTTCTCCTACAACACGGGCTCCTGCGCCATCTGGGACCTCCGCGGGGCCCGTGGCATCTCGCTCATGACCACCAGGGGCCGGCTCGCCCGCGTCGGCATCTACCGGGGCACGTGGCGCACGATCGTCGGGGTCCAGATCGGCGACACCGAGGACGAGGTGCGCGAGCGCTATCCGCGGCTGCGCACCCGGCCGCACCCCTACGACCCCGACGGCCAGTACCTCATCGTTCCCGGCCCCAACCGGCGGGTGGTCTTCGAGACGGACGGGAACGACGAGGTGACCAGCTTCCGCGGCGGCCGCATGCCCGAGATCATGTACATCGAGGGCTGCGCCTGAGCCGTCCGCTCATCGACGTTTTCACCGGCACAGCCGCCGGCAAGAGCGGACTGGGACACGACGCTGTGTTGGTCGCTCTCCTTCGCGATCACTCGTGGCACGTGGCGCCGGGCAGGCGTCGCGCTGTGGTTATCCGTTCCCCGGCTTGACATATTCCTATATAGGCATATATAGTCGGCGCCATGGCACGAGCAGCGACCACGGCGGATGCGTTCAACGCGGTGGCAGAGCCCCGGCGGCGGCAGATCCTCGATCTGCTGGCCGGCGGGGAGCGGCCCGTGAACGACCTCGTGCACCTGCTCGGGCTCGCTCAGCCCCAGGTGTCGAAGCACCTGCGGGTGCTTCGAGAAGTGGGGGCGGTCGACGTGCGAGAAGACGGACGGCAGCGGCTGTACCGGCTGAACGGCCAGGCGCTCAAGCCCATCCATGACTGGGTGAAGACCTACGAGCGCCTGTGGTCCGAGCGGTTCGACCAACTGGACGTCGTGCTGGACGAACTCAAGAAGGAGGAAGGAGATGGAGGCAATGACGACTAGCGGAACCGCGAAGGTGACGCTCCCCGCGGATGACCAGCTCCTCATCACGCGGGAGTTCGACGCGCCGAAGCACCTGGTCTACAAGGCCTACACCACGCCCGAGCTGGTCAGGCGCTGGTGGAGCGGCGAACGGGGCGAGGTGACGTCGTGCGAGATCGACCTGAGGGTCGGCGGCACGTGGCGGTACGTGATGACCGCGAACGAGGGATTCGAGGTCGCCTTCCACGGCGAGTACCGCGAGATCGTCCCCAACGAGCGGCTCGTCATGACCGAGGTCTACGAGGGCATGCCCGACGCGGAGGCGGTGGATCACGTCACCTTCACCGAGAAGGACGGGCGCACGACCCTGACGATGCTCGTGCAGCACCGGAATCAGGAGGATCGCGACGCGCACCTGAACTCCGGCATGGAGGTCGGCATGCAGGAGGCCATGGACCGGCTCGAGCAGGTGGCGGTGTCGCTCCGCTGAGCACGGCTGTGCATTCGGACCACCGGGACATCGCTCCCGGTGGTCCCGCGCGGGGGCGCCTGCTATTCGGCCTTGGCCTGGCTGTGTCGTTCGGCGGCCTGGTCGGAGGCGCGCTGGAGCTCCTCGAGCCGAGCCAGGTTCACCGCGCGCCCCCCGTAGAGGCGCGCTCGGTAGAGGTCGGCACGCTGGCGGTGGTACCGAGCCTGCGCACGCAGTTGATCCAACCTCAGGGCCTTGGGGTCCGTCATGGTCACCCGCGCCGGTACTCGCGTTCCGCCTCGGCGGCGCGCTTCACGGGCGACATGCTCCTGGCCTTCGTCGACCCGTCCTTCATGCGCCGGGCGACCTGCCTCAGCTTGACGGCACGGAGTTTGTCCTTGCGCCTCATTGCACCATCGACGATAGCGACGCGCTACGGACGGGCCTGGCTCCCCTTGGGAAGCAGCGGATGACCATCCACGACTGCGAACGCGATGTCAACTAGCTTGCGGTTGGCCACGCGGGAGTGGTCTCGCAGCATCTCGAAGGCGGTGACCTCGTCCACCGAGTGGCGTTCCATCAGCGGGGGCGGCCATGTCTCTCCTCCTGACCGTTGCCGTCGGTGTCCGGTCCACCCCGACCCCCGCGGATCACTACAGTCGATGTACATCTCCAGAAATCGAGACGCCGGTATCTGGCCTGCGATCCCGATAGGAAGGGGCCCTGGTGCCCTACTTCAAGTGTGTGTCCTGCAGGATCCGCGTGTCCGTAGCGGGCGCAGCCACTGATCTCATCGACGGATCGTGCCCCGGTTGCGGCCGGCCGCTCGAGCCGGTGGCGAAGCTCACCGACGTGATGGGGTTCCGCTCACCCAACCTCTACGACCGCTCGGTCCCGCCGCGGATGGCCGAGCGGATGGCCGACATCTCCGGCGGCAGGGCCGCCGCAGAAGCTCAGTTGGACGCCGACCGCTGGCTCGACGAGGGCGGCGCCCTGCCGCCCGAGGCGATCGCCGAGGCGATGGCGCTGCCGAGGCCGAAGCCGAGCGCATAGCCTGCCGCCGCACGGCTCCCTGGTACCCTGACTGGGACGCTCGCCCAAGCCATCGGCGACGTCCTTCCGGCTCCAGCACATGGCCGGCGCACTGTGTCGACCCCCATGGTCGGCGCTACAGCCACGGTTAGGAGCCCGACTTTGTCAACGTCGTCCGCGTCGCAAACGAACGCCCACTGGCGTCATGCGCTCGCCCCGCATGCGCGGCCGCACCTCGCTCGCGCCGTGGTCGACATCACGACCTCGGTGCTGCCGTACCTCGCGCTTTCCGTGCTGATGTACCTGACGCTGGACGTCTCGTATCTGCTGGTGCTTGCGCTGGCGATTCCAGCCGCGGGATTCCTGGTCCGCACGTTCATCGTGTTCCACGACTGCGCCCACGGCTCGTTCCTGCCCTCGAAGCGCGCCAACGCCTGGCTCGGCTCCGCGCTTGGGCTGCTCGTATTCGAGTCCTTCGCCAAGTGGCGCCACACCCACGCCGTCCACCATGCGACGGCCGGCGACCTCGACCGGCGCGGCGTGGGAGACGTCCTCACCCTGACCGTCGCCGAGTACAGGGCCTCGACGTGGCAGCGCCGGCTGGGATACCGCCTGTTCCGGAACCCAATCGTGATGTTCGGGCTCGGCCCGATCTACGGGATGGTCCTTCATCCACGCCTGGTCCCCCGGAGCGCACGCCCCCGCATCCGGCGCGGCGTGATCGGCACCAACCTCGCGCTTGCTGCGCTTGTGGGCACGCTATGCCTGCTCGTCGGCTGGCGCGAGTACCTGCTCGTCCAGGGTCCGATCATGCTGCTCGCCGGTGCGGCGGGCGTGTGGCTCTTCTACGTCCAGCACCAGTTCGAGGACACGTACTGGCAGAGCGCCGGCGATTGGAGCTACGCCGATGCGGCCCTCCGTGGCAGCAGCTACCTGAAGCTGCCGAAGCCGCTGCAGTTCTTCACGGGGAACATCGGCCTCCACCACGTGCACCACCTGAGCACCCGGATTCCCAACTACAACCTGCAGCGCGCGCACGACGAGAACCCGATCTTCCACGGGGTACCCACGCTCTCGCTCTGGGACGGGCTTCGCGCCGTGCGGCTCAAGCTGTGGGACGAGGACACCCGGCGGCTGTTGACCTTCGCCGAAGCGCGCCGGGCGACCGCTTCCCCTCCGGAGTCATGGCCGACAGCGGCGACCTCGAGTTCACCTATTCGCTGATCGACCGAATCTTCCGGCTCAGCCTGGGAGAGCTCGCGGACTTCAGCGGCGCCAAGTACGACGGCGACTTCTCGTTGAGCCTCGAGCAGGCACAGCGCCGCAAGCACGAGTACGTGGCCGAGCAGATCGGGATCGGACCGGGCCGGCGTGTGCTCGACCTCGGTTGCGGGTGGGGCCCGCTGCTCGCCTTCGTCAGGAGCCGAGGTGGCACAGGGGTGGGGGTCACCCTCTCCACTGCGCAGGCGGCAGCGTGCCGGCGCCACGGCCTCCACGTGCACCTCCTGGACGCCCGCCAGGTCCGCCGCGAGGACTTCGGAGCCTTCGACGCCGTGGCGAGCCTCGGCGCCTTCGAGCACTTCTGCTCGCCGGAGGACCACCGCGCCGGGCGCCAGGACGAGATCTACCGCGGACTGTTCGGCCGGGTCGCGGGCCTGCTACCCGACGGCGGCAGGCTCTATCTCCAGACGATGGCGTTCGGGCGGAAGATGATCCCGCTGGACGACGTCGCGATCGATGCCCCGCGCGACTCGAACGCCCGGTATCTCGCCCTGATGGCCCGCCAGTTTCCGGGCTCCTTCCTTCCCTTCGGCGCGGACCAGATAGTCCGCGCCGCCCGGCCGCACTTCAGGCTCGTCGCCAGCTCCAGCGGCCGACTCGACTACATCGAGACCATCCGCCAGTGGCGCGAGCGGTTCGGCGCGCGGAGCGTGAGGAAGACGCTGCTCAAGCTCCAGCTGCTGCCTCGCTGGCTCACGAGCTCCGACTTCCGGCTCGCCTTCACCTCCGGCGTGAGCGCCAACAGCGTCTGCTTCGAGCGCGAGCTGCTCGACCATCACCGGCTCGTGTTCGAGAAGACACCAGAAAACCGCCCCCGTAAACGCAAGATTCCCGCCTAGTCGAAGTCGGTCGACACCACGACCAGGGCCGATCCGGTGGCTGGCCTTGAACAGGTAGTCGTCCGGCCGCAGATCCCAGCGGAAGGGCCGTAGTCCACGAGCACCGCAGTCGAGCTCGCGACCGCGGTCGACGAAGCTCTGGTCGCGGCTCCGGCCGCGGGAGCGGGTGGACAGCTCGCCGGGCGCCGTCGAGCTGCCGGCGGACAGCTCGATGGTGGCGAGGGCTCATCGGCGGCGGCCGGCACCGCCGGCAGGACGCCTGCTCTCGGCAGTGGCCGCTAGCCCCGCGACCTGCGCTTCTGCCCGACGGCCCGGACCAGCTGCGCCTTGCCCATCTTCGAGCGGCCCTCGATGCCGAGCTTCGCGGCCTCGCGGCGGAGCTCGGTGACGGTCATCGCCCCGGCGCCGCTGCCGGTGCCCTTCGAGGCGCCGCGCTTCCGCGCCGCAGCCTTGGCACCCTCGCGGCCGAGCGCCGAGCGCGTCTTGCTCGACAGCTTGGTGATCGTCTTCTTCTGGCGTGCGCCCGACTGCGCCTTCTTGACGTTCCTCTTCGCCGTCTGGCGCTGCTTCTGGGTGGCCATCTTGCCTCCGTCTGTCGCTCTCGGGTGGCTCGTACCCGGTGCGGTGCGGTATAGGTACTCCGCTCTGACGGACCCCGCGCTGGCCCTCGCACTGCTGGTCCTGTTCGCGGTGGGCGCGCAGCTGCTCGCCCACGCCGCGGCCGTGCCGCAGATCGTGACGCTGCTCGCGATCGGCGTGGCGGTCGGCCCCGACGCGCTCGGGATCATCGACCCCGACGACCTGCTCGGGGCCACGCTCGAGCCATTCGTCACGCTTGCCGTGGGTGTCGTGCTGTTCGATGGCGCGCTGAAGCTGCGGCACCAGGACCTCGTCGCGGGCGCCTGGCGGGCGGTGGTGCGCCTCGTGACGGTGGGCGTGCTCGTCAGCTGGGCGATCGGGACGTTGGCCGTGGGCTTCCTGCTCGAGCTCGACTGGAGCATCGCGATCCTCATCGGCGCGATCCTCACGCTGTCGGGACCGACCGTCGTCGGGCCACTGATGCAGCACGTGCGCCCTGCGCGGCGGATCCGCGCCGTCCTCGACTGGGAGGGCGTGCTGGTCGACCCGATCGGCGCGATCCTGGCCGTACTCGTCTTCCACGCGGTGCGGGCCGGGAAGGCGGAGATCGAGGTCGGCGAGTTCTTCGCGACGATCGGGTGCGGGCTCGCACTCGGGCTCGCGGCCGCCGTGATCATCATCGCGCTGCTGCGCACGACCGGAGCCCCGATCCACCTGCGGGTCACCACCATGCTCGCCGTCCTGCTGGTGGCGGTCGGGGCCGCGGACGCGGTCTATGAAGATGCCGGCCTGGTCACCGCGATCCTCGTCGGCGCGGCGATCGCGCGCGCCAAGGGCGTGATCCCGGAGGGTCGGGAGGCCGAGTTCTCCATGTTCGGAGACACCCTGGCGCAGTTCCTGATCGGCGTCCTGTTCGTCGTCCTGGCGGCCCGCGTGGACCTCGGCGCAGTCGTCGATCTCGGACTGGCCGGGCTCGCGGTCGTCGCGATACTGATCCTCGTGCAGCGACCGGCCGACGTCGCGGCATCCACGATCGGCACCGTCCTGTCCCGCCGCGAGCGCGTGTTCGCCGGGGGTGTGATGCCGCGCGGGATCGTGGTGGCGGCCACCGCCTCCGCGTTCCAGCTCTCCCTCGTCGAGGCCGGCGTCGAGGACGCCCACCAGATCGTGCCGATCTCCTTCCTGGTGATCGCGGCGACGGTGCTGGTGTACGGGCTGGGCGCGCGGCCGCTGGCGCGGGCGCTCGGCCTCACCGGTGCGGAGCGGTCCTAGCCGAGCGACAGCACCACCATGCCGCACAGCACCCCGGCCACCCCCACCAGCTGGTGCCACGCGATCCGCTCCCGGAGCGCGAACAGTCCGACCAGGATCGGGATGACCGGATATGCCGCGGCCGCGGCGCTGGTGATCGCCACCTCGCCGACCTCGGCGCCGCGGTTGTAGACGAGGTAGCCGGACGCGTCGAGCAGGCCGGCGCCGACGCAGCCGAGCAGGCCCAGGCGGCCCAGCGACCCCGGCCTCGGCGGCGGCCGGGTGAGCGCGACCGCGGACACGATCAGGAGGGTGGTGGAGCGGGCAATCAGGATCGGCACCAGCCAGCCGAGGTCGTCCGACATCGTGGCCAGCCCGAACAGATAGCCGCCGAAGGCGATCGACGCGATTAGGGCGAGCCGGATCCCATTGCCTCTCCCCGCCGCGCGCTCCGCGCTCGGCTCGCGCGCGGCGAGCACGATGAAGCCGAGCACAAGCAAGCACCCCAGCGCCTGCAGCGAGGTCAGCGACTCGCCGAGCACCAGCACCGCCAGGAGCACGACGATCGCGCCGTTGGCGGACGCGATTGGGCTCACGATCGCGATCGGGCCGATCTCGAGCGCCCTGTAGAAGCCGGCATAGGCCGTCACGGCAACCGGACCGAGCGCGACCAGCGCGAGCAGCTGGACCGTGGAGGGGCCGGGCAGGTCGTCGAGCGCGAGCGCAACGACGAGGAGCAGCGCCACCCCGAACGTCTGCGAAAGGAGGAGGGTCCTGAAGAAACCGCCCCGCCGCGAGACGTACGTGACGAGGACGTCCGCCACGCCCCACGCGATCGCCGCGAGGGTGCCGAGCACGAAGCCGTCGCTCATCGGCCGGGACGCTATGTGACCGGCGCTGGGACCGAGACCCGCGCTACGTTGCCGGGCATGTTCAACGACGTCTTCCCGATCCTCGTCACGCCCGACATGCCGCGCGCGCTCGGCTTCTATCGCGACCTCCTCGAGGGCGAGGTCGAGTACCAGTTCCCGCCCGACGGCGACCCTGACTACGTGGCCATGAACATCGGCGGCGGCCACATCGGGATCGGGCGCGCTCCCGACGCCGCAGCGGGCGCCGGCGGGCAGCGCTTCTCGCTCTGGGTGTACGCCGACAGCTGCGACCAGGCGGTCGAGCGGCTTCGCGGCGGCGGCGCGACCGTGACCGAGGAGCCGGCCGACCAGCCCTGGGGCGAGCGCGTGGCCCGGGTGCTCGACCCCGACGGCAACGAGGTGATCGTCGGCCAGAAGGCGACGTGAGCGCAGACGAGATCCTCGAGCTGCTGGAGGCGCGCAGAGGCCACTTCCTCCTCGAGTCGGGCCATCACGGCGATCTTTGGCTCGAGCTCGACCGGCTGTTCGAGCGTCCCGCTCGCCTCGAGCCGTTCGCCGCCGACCTCGGCTCGCGGCTCGCCCGTCACGGGATCGAGGGCGTGTGCGGCCCGCTCACCGGCGGCGCCTTCGTCGCGCAGACGGTGGCCACGGGGCTCGATCTCGAGTTCTCGTGGTCGGAGCGCGCCGACGCCGGCTACCGGATTCCGGACGCCCTCCGCCGCACGCTCGCCGACAAGGTGGTGGCGATCGTCGACGACGTGGTGAACGCCGCCTCCGCCACACGTGCGACGCTCAGGGACCTGCGCGCCTGCGGCGCTCGCCCGGTCGCTGTCGGCGCGCTCGTGACGCTCGGCGCCGCCGCCGAGGCGTTCGCCGAGCAGGAGGGCCTCGCCCTGGAGCAGCTGGCCACGCTCGCCAACACGCTCTGGGATCCCGCCGAGTGCCCGATGTGCGCGGCCGGCGAGCCGCTCGGCTAGCGCGGCGCGCGCCGCTCCGCGAACTCGCGCAGGGCCGTCCGGGCGTCCGCCTCGTCGAACAGCCGCACGCAGTGGTGCGTCTCGCGGTCCATCGCCGCCGTCAGGAGGTCGCCGAAGCGCTCGTTCAGCATCGACTTCGTCGCCGCCACCGCGGCCCGTGAGTTGCGGGCGAACACCTCGGCCCAGTGGTCGATGCGCGCGTCGAGCTCGCGTGGGGGCACCATCTCGGTGGCGAAGCCGTGCTCGCGCGCCCAGGCGGCGTCGCGCGGCTGCCCGCCCAGCAGCAGCTCGCGGGCGGCGCTCTCCCCGAGCACCTCCGGCAGCAGCAGCGTCCCCGCGTTGCTCGCCACCAGGCCGATCCCCACCTCGGGCGTCAGCAGCCGCATGCGGTCCGTGCAGAGGCGCAGGTCGCAGCTCGCCGCGAACTCGAGCGCGCCGCCCACGCACACCCCGTCGACCGCCGCGACCGCCGGCACCGGCGAGGCCAGCACCACCCGCGTCATGCGCTGGAAGCCCTCGATGGTCGCCGCCCACGCGGCCGAGTCGGCCTCGATGGCGGACTGAAGGTCGTCGCCTGCCGAGAAGTGGTCACCGGCGCCGCGCAGCACAACGCAGCGCACCGCAGGGTCCGCCCCGGCCGCCTCGACCGCGTCGGCGATCGCCGTCATCGTCCCGAGGTCCCACGCGTTGCGGCGTGCCTGGCGGTCCCACTCGATCAGGCGTGCGGCGCCGCGGTCGGCGGTTGTCACGGTCATGTGGCGGTCTCCCTCCTCGGTGCCCTCGCGCCGGCCCTGCCGCGGCTGCGCCCGACCACGGTCA
The DNA here is from genome assembly GCA_046462295.1 of Thermoleophilaceae bacterium. Taxonomy (GTDB): domain Bacteria; phylum Actinomycetota; class Thermoleophilia; order Solirubrobacterales; family Thermoleophilaceae; genus JACVRW01. The sequence goes on from JBKGUS010000460.1 coordinate 19,511, forward strand.
ACCGGCAGTCTCCGCGCGCAGCGCCGCGACGACCGGCGGCAGTTCGTCTCCCCGCGCCGTGCGATGCACGACGCGCGTCTTGTGCTCCGCGCGCGGCAGCGAGCCCGGCTCGAGCCCGGTGACCTCGAAGCGCGCCCGCAGCGTCTCGTACAGCTCGCCGGCGACCGGGGCCAGGTCCACCTCAGGCGAAGCCTCGACGTAAACCCGCAGCGGCGGCACCACGGGATCGCCCTCGGCGACCACGCAGTGGCGCCCGAGCTGCGGGTGGCCGGCCAGGATCGAACCGATCGCCTGCGGGTAGACGTTCACGGCCTGGACGCGCAACATGTCGTCGCGGCGACCGTCGATGCGGATCCGCAGCGTCGTCCGCCCGCAAGCGCAGGGCGCCGTCCAGATCCGGCCGAGGTCGCCCGAGCGGTAGCGCAGCAGCGGCGACGCCTCGCGGCGCAGATGCGTCCACACGAACTCGCCGCGCGCGCCGTCCTCGATCTCCACCGGCGCGCCAGTCTCCGGTTCCACGAGCTCCAGCACCGCATGCTCCCCCACCGTCAGGTGGAGCCCCTCCCCCTCCTCGCAGGCGCCGCCCATCGTGGACCAGACGTCGCTCATCCCGAACGTGTCGGCCACGCCGGTCCCCCACGCCGCCTCGATCTCGCCGCGCACGGCGCCCAGGCCGGCGCCCGCCTCCCCGGCGGTCACGATGTGGCGCAGGCCGAGCGTCGCCGGGTCGAGCCCCGCCTCGCGGGCACGCGCGGCCAGGTAGGCGGGGAACGAGAGCGTTCCGAAGATCGCGGTGATGCCGAGCCGCGGGATCAGCTCGAGCAGCCGGCGCGACTGGCCCGTGCCGACCGGGATCACCGTCGCGCCGCTCGCCTCGAGCGCCATGTGGTCGGCGATCCCGCCCGCGTAGAGCGCATAGTTGAGGCAGTGGGCGATCGTGTCGTCCTCGCGCACCCCCGCGATCCGGAACGCCTCGCCGCCGACCGCGCTGTTCGCCTCGTGGTCGGCCCGCGTGAACCCGATCGCCACCGGCTCGCCGGTCGTCCCCGAGGTCACGTGCATGCGCACGAGCCGCTCGCGCGGGGCGCACAGGTGCGGGCCGAACGGCGGCTCGCGGCGCTGGCCCTCGCGCAGCTCCTCCTTCGTGGTGAACGGCAGGCGCGGCAGGTCGGCCGGCCCGCGCACGCCCTCGCGCTCACCCCGCAGCCGTTCGGCGTAGAAGGCGCTCGACGACTCGAGGTACGCCAGCTGCTCGTGTAGCGCCCTCACTCCCGCGGCGGCAGGTCCCCGGCGGCGGCGCTCGCCACCATTGCCTCGACCGTGCCGCCGTAAGCCTCGATCAGCACACGCAGGTCGGCCTCCGGCGTGTCCTCCTCCTTCGTGTGCGAGACCGGCGGCGAGGAGGACGAGAAGATCATCACGGTCGGGATCAGGCGGGCCATCTCGGCCGCGTCGTGGAGCGGGCCGCTCGGGATGGCCGTGTCCTTGCCGCCCGCGTCCACCACCGCCTGGCGGGCCATCGCGATCAGCCTGTCGTCGAACGGGATCGGCGGGATCGACCACACGTGCTTCAGCTCCACCTCGCAGCCGTGGTCCTCGGCCGCCTGTTCGCAGGCGGCGCGCGCCTCGGACAGCATCGCGGCGAGCTTGTCCGCGTCCAGGTGGCGCTGGTCGAGCAGCATCTCCGTGCGGCCCGGCACGGCGGTGATCACGCCCGGCTCGCTGGTGGCGCGGCCGACGGTGCAGACCCCTTCGTGCCTGAAGCCCACCTCGCGGATCGCCAGCGCGGCCTGGGCGGTGGCGGAGAACGTGTCGCGGCGCAGGCCCATCGGCGTGGCGCCGGCGTGCGCGGTCTGCCCGGTGAACACGGCCTCGTGGCGCTCCACGCCGAACGTGCCGAGCACCGTGGCCGCCGGCTCCCCCTTGCTCTCGAGTACCGGCCCCTGCTCGATGTGCGTCTCGAGGTAGGCCCGGGCACCCCGCAGCCGCTCACCGGACTCGTGCACCCGGTCGAGCTCCACGTCGTAGCGGGCCACCACGTCCTCGAGCCGCTCGCCGTCGCGGTCGCGCAGGTCGCGCACCTCGTCGATCTCGAGCGTCCCGGCGCAGGCCGACGAGCCGAACAGGCTGCGCCCGAAGCGCGCCCCTTCCTCGTCGGCCCAGTCCACGAGCCGCAGCCCGACCGCTGGACGCCCGCCGTCCGCGTGCTGGCGCAGCGCCTCGAGCGCCGTGAAGACGCCGAGCGCGCCGTCGAGCCAGCCGCC
>JBKGUS010000461.1:0-6773 GCA_046462295.1 Thermoleophilaceae bacterium
GGCAGGCCCGGGTCGACGCCCGGGGCCCGCTGCGGCAGCCGCCCGGTCGTCACCTGGGCGATCTGGCGGTGGTCGGCGTAGAAGGTGTTGAACGTCTGCGGCGAGACGCCCGCGGCCCTGATGAACTGGCGCGCGTTCTCGATCGTCCCGCGCGTGAGGCGACGGAAGAGCAGTAGGTCCACGCCGTCGAGCAGGTAGCTCGACCGCTTGCGCGAGATCGCCACGCGGCGGCCGTCGACGGTCGCGTAGCCGATCACCGGGCCGTGCACGGTGCGGTTGAACCGAACCGCCTGGTTGTCGAGCATCCCGGCGTGGGAGCGCGTCATCGCGCGGCACTTGCCCTTGTAGCGGTAGCGCGTGTCGCTGCCGCCGCAGAGCGTCTCGACGTAGATGTCGACGATGTCGGCGCCGGCCGAAGTCAGCGTCCACACGAAGTCCTCGCGGCGGCCGATCAGGATGTAGCCGGGGAACGGCGCCGAGGTGGCGCCGCGGGCCTTCCAGCCCGGCCCGTGCAGGTCCATCTCGAGCGTCAGGCCCGGGTAGAAGTAGCCGATCTGAGGCCCGCCGACGAACAGCGGGTTGCCCGACCGGGAGCGGTTTCCGGCGACCATCAGCACGTTGCTGGCGTGGCCGCGGAGCGGCTGCTCGGCGCCCGCCGCCCGGGCGGTCGTGGTGCCCGGCACGGGGATCGGCTCGAACGAGCCGTTGTCGATCACGACGTTGCCGCGCCGGTTGTTCGGCAGCTCGGCGTACGGGAACCTGCCCGGGATCGAGACCGGGGTCTCCGGATCCTGGCGCTGGCGCAGGTCGTTCCAGACCGAGAGGCCGCGCTCGGCGCCGAGCGAGCTCTGGAGGCCGTCGAGCATCTCGGCCGCGTCGACCTCGCCGCCGCCTCCCTCGCCGAACAGCTCGCTCTTGACGGCGTTGAGCGCGATCACGTCCTTGCGCGTCCACGGCTCCGGGCGGCCGTCGGCCGGGAGCGTCCGGTAGTAGGCGTTGATGCCCCTGACGTACACGTCGATGTCGTGCAGCAGCGCGCGCCCCGCCCGGCCGTACCGCTTCAGCTTGCGGACCTCCTTGAGCACCTCGCGCTCGGTGCGCCGGCTCGGCTCGAAGCTCTTGAGGCTGGTGATCAGCCCGATCGCGCTGAGCCCGGGCGCGTCCACCACGGCCACGCGGGAGTTGAAGCGGGCCTGCTCGAGCAGGAGCTGGCGGTCCTTGGCGAGCACCCAGCCGGCCCCCCAGGTGACCGCGTCGTTCGTGCGGCCGAAGATGTGCGGCACGTTGTGCCGGTCGCGCACGATGCGCAGGCCCTTTCGCCTGACGCGCTCGCGCCGGAGCGGCCCCTGTCCCCTGGTGCCGAGCCGCTCGGACTTGAAGAAGCGGCCCAGGTCGCCGCGCGAGACCTGGTCGAACTCGGGCGTCAGGCCGTCGTACATACGCGCCTGGTCATCCGCCTCGGGCACGACCGGCACGCCGCCGTACTGGCCCGACGGGATGATGTTGAGCGCCGTGCGCGCGAAGTCGCGCACGGCGTAGGCGGACGGGACCAGAGCCAGCAACGCCGCCAGGACGGCGGCAGGCACGACCGAACGCGTCACGAGTCCTCCCTCAGTTGGTCTGCGCCTCCCCTGGCTGCGCGGCCAGTATACGGGCGATCTCGTCCGCCGCAAGCGACGCTGAGCGCTCCGTGAGGTCGATCTCATGGACGCCCTCGAGGCGGCGCATCCAGGTGAGCTGTCGCTTGGCGTAGTTGCGCGTGCGCCGCTTCATGCCCTCGACGTCGCCTCGCAGGAGCTCCTCGAAGCCGAGCGCGGCGCGCGCCGTGCGCGAGGCGCCGGCGGCGTCCGCGTGGCGCACCTCCTCGGCGGCACCAGCGGCGATCATCTTCTCCACGCGCGCGTCGATGCGCGCGTAGAGTCGTTCGCGCTCCATCGTGAGGCCCACGAGCACGGTGGGATGGCGAAGGCGGGCCGTCCAGAGGCGCGACTCGGCACCGCTGGGGGCCGGCTCCTCCCCCATCTCGAGCAACTCGAGCGCGCGGGCCACGCGGGTGCGGTCGCGGGGGTCGATGGACGCCGCCGCGTCTGGCGCCTGGGCGGCCAGCCGCTTGTGAAGCGCCTCGGGACCGCGCGCGGACAGCTCGCGCTGGATCCGCGCTCGGACGGCCGGGTCGGCCGGCGGGCGGAGTTCCAGGTCCGTCAGGGCCGCCTGGAGGTAGAGGCCCGTACCGCCTACCACGATTGGGCGCCGGTGCTGTCGCAGGGCCTCGTCGATCTCCCCGTGGGCCAGGGCGGCGTACTCGCCGGCCGAGAAGGTCTCGCTCGGGTCCACGAAGGAGAGCAGTCGGTGCTCGAGCCGGTTCTGCTCGTCTCCGGTGGCCGCGCCGGAGAGGAGCTCGAGGCCGCGGTAGACCTGTAGCGCGTCGGCCGACACCGCGAGCGGGTCCTCCCCCTGCACGCGCAGGCGCTCGGCCAGCGCGATCGCCACATCGGTCTTCCCGACGCCGGTGGGGCCGAACAAGGCGAGCACGTCCACGATCGCTACTAATACCTGCCGTGCGGGTCCTCATCCTTCTGCCGCTCGCGGCCGTGGCCGCGCTGGCGCTCGGCTGCCAGGAGTCCGGCTTCGACGAGCGCAAGGAGACCGCGCGTCCGCTGAAGGTCCAGCACGTGAAGGGCGAGTCGAAGGTTCCGGGTCAGGCCGAGCGGGTGGCCACGCTCACGCTCGACACGCTCGACGACACCCTCGCCCTTGGCGTGCGCCCCGTGGTCGCCGTCGTGCCCGGCGGGCGGCTGCCGGGTTACCTTCGCCGGCCGGCGGCGGGGGTCCAGACGATCCCGCCGGTCGCCGCGGGCGAGCTGCGGCCCGTCCGTCGCGCCCGTCCCGACCTGATCGTTGGCCGGCAGGGCGCCCTGTTCGAGGGGCTGAGCCTGATCGCCCCGACGGTCATCGTCGAGCCGGGCAGCGGGCGCTGGAAGCTCAACTTGCGGCTGATGGGAGAGGCGCTGGGGCGGACCAACGACGCCGAGAGGCTCCTCACCGACTACGACCGCCGCGTGGCAGCAGTGCGCAGGGAAGTGCGAGACAGGACGCGGGTGGCCGTGGTCAGGGCCGTCGAGGACGGCTGGAAGTTCGCTCCACGCGACTCGTTCGCCGGCACGATCCTCGCCGACCTGGGGGTCCGGCAGGTCAGCTCCTTGCGCCGCGCCGACGTCGTGCTGCTGGCGCAGCCCGAGTCCGAGCGCGTGCGGCTGGGGGTCGGTGACGTCGCGCCCAAGGACGTCGAGCTCGCCACCTGGTGGGGCCCGGGCGGCGTGATCGAGGCGCGGGCCGCGCTGGCGGATCTGCACCAGATCCTCGGCCGCTAGCCAATCGCAGGCCTTTCGTTCCGGGCCAAACGGCCGATAACGACATGAGGATGACTCCATCTCTGTTGGATGCGCTCGCCCGGACGGCCTCCAGGCGATTCCAGAGCTTCTCCGAGGCGGCCACGTCCGTGCTCGACCTCGTGCACGCAGCGGCGCCCGGCGAGCGCGTGGCGCTCGCCCAGATCGACTGGGAGGAGGGCACCTGCCGCATCATCGACGCGCGGGGGGACGACGGGAGCGTGCGCGGTGTGATCGTGCCGCTGGCCGGCGCCTTCCCGAGCGCGAACGGGCTTGACGCGGGCCGGCTGATCGATCCGGCTGCCTTGGGGGCGCTGGGCTTCGGCCGCTGCAGCGCAGCGCCGCTCGACACGAGCGACGGATCGACGGTCGGCCTGCTGCTGGCCACCGGCGAGGGCCCGCATTTGCCCCTGCTCCCGGTGGCGGCGCGGCTGCTGTCCTACGAGTGGGAGAGCATCTCGACGCGGGCCGAGCTGCGCCGGCTGAGCGAGCTGGCGCGCGACCGCGAGCGAACCGACCCGGTGACCGGGCTGGCGAACCGTCGCACCATGCTCGAGGCGGTCGCCCGCGAGTGGGAGCTCGGCAAGCGCGGGACGGTCCTGTCGTACCTCGTGGTGTGCCGGATCGCGGGGCGCGAAGCGCTGATGGAGCGCGGCGGGGCGGCGGCGGCGGACCTGCTCTTGAAGGACGTGTCCGAGGTGCTGGCCGGCGGCGTGCGGCGGACGGACCACCTGGGCCGTGTCGACGACGACCTGCTTGCGGTCGTACTCGTGGGCTGCGCGCTCGAAACGGGGGCTCAGGCCTTCGTGTCACGCTGCGAGCGCGCGCTGGGGGGCGTAACGGCGGGGCGCCCGGCGCCGATCGAGCTGGCCTACGGCTTCCAGGAGCTGGCGGGAACGCAGTCCGGCGAGGAGGCGCTGGCGATCGCCGAGCATGCGGCACGCGAAGCGCAGGCGCGGCCGGCGGTGATTCTCGAAGGCGGGGACGCAGCGTGAGCGTGGAGCACGTCGATCAAGGCCTCGCGGCGCCCGACGCTCCGGCCGCGAACGGCGTCGCTGCGCCGCCCGGCGGCGAGCCCGTCTCCACCTGTGGCCTCACTCCCCCCACCCTCACCGGCGCCGGGCGCCGATTCCTGTCCGATCTGATCGTCGAGCTCGGCTTCGTGGATGCCGAGATCGTCACCGAAGCCGTGGAGGCTGCCCGGCGGCCCGGGCTCACCGTCGAGAAGGTCCTGCTCGAACGGGGCGTCCTCTCCGAGGACCAGCTCGCTCGGGCGCTGGCGGAGCGCTACGGGCTCGACCACATCGACCTCGAGGCCTACCCCGTCGACCGCTCGGCGGCCGGCCTCCTGCAGGAGGCGCCCGCACGCCGGTACCGGGCCGTGCCCGTCGGCTTCAGCGGCGACGGCTCGCTGATCGTGGCCGTGGCCGATCCGTCCGACTCGCTCGGCCTCAGCGACATCGCCGTGATGACCAAGCTCGCCGTCCGCCCTGCCGTGGCCGCCCGCTCCCAGATCGACGAGCTGCTGGACACGCTCGACTTCATGGAGGAGCCCACGCGCCCCTCCGCGCAGACGATCGGGGCGCTGATCGTCCCGCCCGAGGAGGAGGACGAGCCGGTGACGGTGCGGCCGGCGCCGCCCGTGTCGCCGCCCGGCGACGACGCGGCAACCGTCGCACGGATAGCCGAGCTCGAGGCTGAGCTGGACGTGGCGCGGAAGCGCCCCTCCGGAGGCGGCGACGCGGACCTGGAGCGTCGCGCCGGCGAGCTCGAGGAAGCTGTCGCACGGGAACTCGAAGAGCTCGCCGCGCGCCACGCGCAGGAGCTCGAGCAGACCGAGGCGCGTCGTGCGCACGAGCTCGAGGAAGCGGACGCTCGACGCGCGCGGGAGTTGAAGGAGGCCGAGGCGCGCCACGCTCAGGCGCTCGAGGAGGCCCGCGCCGACCTGGCTGGTGAAGCCGAAAGGGCCCGCGCCGAGCAAGCGCGCGAGCTCAAAGAGGCCCGCGCCGAGCTCGAGGAGGCGCGCGCCCGATACGCGCGTGAGGTCGAGGAGGCCCGCGCGGAGCAAGCGCGCGTGCTGGACGAGACCCGCGACCACCGCGCACGCGCCGCTGAAGCTGCCCGCGCCGAGATTGCGCACGAGTCCGAAGAGGCTCGCGAAAGCAACGCGCGGGAGCTCGAGGAGGCCCGCGCCGGCCACTCACGCGAGCTCGAGGAGATCCGCGGTCACCACGCCCGTGAGCTCGACGAGCTCCGCGCCCATCAGGCGCAGCAGCTCGAGGAGGCGCTGGCGCGTCAGGCGCAGGAGTTCGACGACGCGCGGGGGCGCCTGGCCCAGGAGCTCGAGGAGGCACGGGCCCGCTACATCCAGGAGCTGGATGCCGAGCGCAGTCGCTTGGGCGAGGAGTTCGCCGCCGAGCGCGACCGCCACCTGGCAGAGCTCGAGGCGCTCCGGGCCCGGTACGCGCAGGAGCTGGATGCGGAGCGCGGCCGGGTGTCGGCCGAGCTCGAGGCACAGCGGGAGCGCCAGGCCGGGGAGTTCCAGGCGGAGCGGGGCCGCCTCACCGCCGAGCTCGAGGCCGAGCGGGGCCGGGTGGCCGCTCAGCTCGAGACGGAGCGCGAGCGGCTGGTCGGGGAGTTCGGCGCGGAGCGGGACCGGCTCGCGGCCGAGCTGGAGGAGCTGCGCCAGCGCCATGCGGAGGAGGTCGAGGCCGAGCGAAACCGTCTCGCGGCCGAGCTCGAGACGCAGCGCGAGCGCCACGCGGGCGAGCTGGAGGCCGAGCGGGGCCGGCTCACCGGTGAGCTTGAGGGCGAGCGCAGGCGCCTCGCGGGCGAGCTCGAGGCCGAGCGCGAGAACCGCGCCGCGGCCGAGCGCGAGCGAAGCCGCCTGGCAAGCGAGCTGGAGACCGAGCGCGAGGAGCGGGCACGCGACATGGAGCTCGACCGCGAGCGCCATGCCCGCGAGCTGACCGAGCTGCGCGAGACCTTGACCTCCGACGGCGGCGACGGCCTCGCCCGGGCCGCCGAGCTACAGGCCACGCTCGACGAGGAGCGCGCCGCCCGGGCGCAGGAGGTGGGCGAGCTGCGCGAGGCGATGGAGGCCGCCACCGTCGAGCACGCCCAGAAGCTGGACGAGGTGCGCGCCGCCGCCCATGCGGCAGCCGCGGCCCACGCGGCCGAGGTGACCGAGCTTCGCGACGCGCTGACCTCGGCACAGGCCCGTTACGCGCGGGAGCTGTCGGACCTGCGCGAGGCCGGCAACGCCGCTGCCGCCGCTCACGCGCGCGAGCTTGGTGAGCTGCGCGACGCCGCCGAGGCCGCCGCGGCGGAGCGCGCCCGTGAGGCCGCCGAGCTGCGGGACGCGGCCAGCGCCGCCGCCGCGGC
>JBKGUS010000462.1:0-9648 GCA_046462295.1 Thermoleophilaceae bacterium
GCGTCGTCCCAGGGGAGATCGGGGGTTTTGCCGACCATTGACGGCTCGTTCTCGCTCGGCGACGATGATTACGTCAGTGGACGCCGTCGCCGAGATCGAACAAGGCCGCGAGTTCTACGCAGATCGGGCATGGAGCGATGCCTACGCGGCCTTGTCGGCCGCCGATCGGGGGGCGGCCCTGCCAGCGGACGATCTCGAGCTGCTGGCGACGGCCGCCTACATGATCGGCCGCGAGGACGAGTACTTCAGCGCGCTCGGGCGCGCGCACCAAGCGCACCTGACTGCCGGCGAGGCGCTGCACGCAGCCCGCTGCGCGCTCTGGGTCGCCATGAACCTCGCCCAGCGGGGCGAGATGGGGCGCGCGGGTGGATGGCTGGGGCGGGCACGACGGCTCGTCGAGCGCGAGGGTCGCGAGTGCGTCGAGCAGGGCTACCTGTTGATACCGCGGATGTTCGAGCACGAGGCCATGGGCGATTTGAGCGCGGCGATCGCGACCTCGGCCGAGGCGGCCGCCATTGCCGAGCGCTTCGGCGACGCCGATCTGCTTGCCCTCGCCGTTCACTCCCAGGGCCATCTCCTCGTCTCCGCCGGGAAGGTCAAGGAGGGTCTTGCGCTGCTCGACGAGTCGATGGTCGCCGTCACCGCCGGAGAGCTCTCGCCGATCGTCAGCGGCATCGTCTACTGCGGGGTGATCATTGGCTGTCAGGCGGCCTTCGATCTCCGCCGGGCGCAGGAGTGGACCGCGGCGCTGGCGGCATGGTGCCGGGAGCAGCCCGACATGGTCGCCTTCACCGGTCGCTGCCTCGTGCACCGGACGGAGATCCTTGGTCTGCGGGGCGCCTGGATGGAGGCTCTCGAGGAGGCGCGGCGGGCGGTCGAGCGATGTCTCGAGGCACAGAATCGGCGGGCCGCGGGCCAAGCCGCCTACCTCCAGGGGGAGCTACATCGGTTGCGGGGGAGCTTTGCCGCGGCCGAGCAGGCATACCGGGAGGCGAGCGGTCACGGGCGTGAGCCCCAGCCGGGTCTCGCTTTGCTGCGGCTGGCGCAAGGGAACACCGACGCCGCGTCCGCGGCGATCCAGCGGGCGCTTGGAGAGACGCGGGATCGCCCGGGGCGTGCCGCGATACTGCCCGCGGTCGTCGAAATCGCGCTGGCGGCGGGTGACATGGAGGCGGCACGGAGCGCCTGCCTCCAACTCGAGGAGATCGCGGCCGACTACGAGGCCGGAATGCTCGATGCGGCCGTGCTCTACGCCAAGGGAGCCATGGACCTCGCCCAAGGCGATCCGGAGCCAGCACTGGTGTTGCTGCGGCGCGCCTCGCATGCCTGGCAGGAGCTCGACGCCCCCTACGAGTGCGCTCGCGCGCGAGTCCTGATCGCGCAGGCGTGCCTCGCGCTGGGTGATGACGACGCGGCCATGATGGAGCGCGAGGCCGCGCGCGACGTCTTCGCGAGGCTCGGAGCCGCGCCGGACATCGCTTCGATCGACGCGCAAGCCGGACGTGCCGGCTCCCGCGAGCCGCACGGGCTGACCGCTCGCGAGCTCGAGGTGCTCCGCCTCGTCGCCGCGGGTCAGACGAACAAGTCGATCGCGGCCGAGCTGGTCCTCAGCGAGCGGACCGTGGAGCGCCACGTGAGCAACATCTTCGCCAAGCTCGCCGTGTCGTCGCGCGCGGCGGCCACCGCGTTCGCCTACGAGCACAAGATCCTGTGAGCGCGACGGTGGGTGGAATCACCCATCGTCGTCGGGACTGAAAGTTGGGTGTTTCGCCCGATGCGCGACTGACCGGTCGCGCCTAGCCTCGCTTCGCCCAATCCAGGCGCCCAGGAGCTAGAGGAGGCAGACATGCCCAAGGTATCGAGAGAAACAGCGTCCGATGCGGTGTCGCTGGAGGGCCTCGACGTACGCACGGAGGACCTCGAGGGCGGCTACTCGGTCTGCTTCGAATCGCATTCCGCCGACGCCGATCTCGCCGGCTGGTTCCAAGGACTGCCCGACAATCGCTGCCAGGTGCCGCGCTGGGGCTACGTCCTTGAAGGGATGATCACGTTCCGGTTCGCGGACCGCGAGGAGACATACGTCGCCGGGGATGCCTACTACGTGCCATCCGGGCACACGCCCGTCCACTACGCCGGGGCGGAGATCGTCGAGTTCAGCCCGACCGAGGGACTCCGCGAGACGATCGGCGTGGTCATTGGGAACCTCAAGGCGGCCGGGGCCGCGCGATGACCCCCGCAACCGAGCGTCTCGAGACGGTCATCGTCGGCGCCGGTCAGGCCGGGCTCTCGGTCGGCCACCACCTGGCCAAACGGGATCGACGCTTCCTGATCGTGGACGCGAACGAGCGCGTCGGCGACAACTGGCGCAGGCACTGGGACTCCCTGCGCCTCTACAGCCCCGCCTGCCTCGACGGACTGCCGGGCATGCCGTTCCCGGCGCCCGCTTGGAGCTTCCCGACGAAGGACGAGACGGCGGACTACCTCGAGGAGTACGCGACCCGGTTCGAGCTGCCGATCCGCAGCGGGACACGGGTGGAGGCGATCTCGAAGAACGGACACGGCTACGTCGTCGCCTGCGGTGAGCGCCGGCTCGAAGCCGAGAATGTGGTCGTCGCGACGGGAACGTTCGGGCGTCCCCACACCCCGGAGTTTGCCACCGAGCTCGATCCCAGGATCCGGCAGCTTCACTCGAGCGAGTACAAGAACCCCGACAGCCTTCGAGACGGCCCGGTCCTCGTCGTCGGCGCCGCACACTCGGGCGCTGATGTCGCGATGGACGTGGCCCGCGATCACGAGACGGTGCTCTGCGGTCGCGATACCGGGCAGGTCCCGTTCGACATCGAGGGTCGACCGGGGAGGGCGGTCTGGCGTGTGCTCTCTTTCCTCGCGCGCCGCGTCCTGACGACACGGACGCCGATCGGGCGGAAGATGCGGTTCAAGATCCGCTCGCACGGCGGCCCGCTGCTGCGCTACAAGCGCGCCGATCTCGCCGCCGCCGGAGTCGAGCGCGTGACCGCCAGGGTGGTCGGGGTTCGCGACGGCCTGCCGCTGCTGGACGACGGTCGCGCCCTCGACGTGGCGAATGTGATCTGGTGCACCGGCTTCAAGCAGGACTTCAGCTGGATTGAGCTGCCGATCACGGGCGAAGACGGTTGGCCTCACGAGGAGCGAGGCGTCGTGCCGTCGGCGCCGGGCCTCTATTTCACGGGGTTGGCGTTCCAGTATGCGTTCAGCTCGATGCTGATCCTCGGAGCCGGCCGGGACGCCGAACACGTCGCCAAGCACATCATCGCGTGCCGGGGTTAGAGAGCACCATCCGTTGGTCGTGGCGCCGCATGCGACCAGCGCGCTTGAAGCGACAAGGATGCTGCGCTTGCGCCGAAGCGGGGGTCTCGTCACGACAGCACCAGCTCTCGCTCCGGACGAACCCGATGGCGCGGGTCGTGGCTCCTGGTTCTCGGCGGATGCGCTCGCCCGCCGGAAGACTCAGTCGGGCGACCTACTGGGAGGGTGTGGCCTAAAGTCGCGGCCCGGCATCACGACTCTGATCTGAGGGACCCGGGCGTTTGCGGGGACTTCGTTGATGGAGCTAGCCGGACTCGAACCGGCGACCTCCTGGGTGCGATGGGGCCGCTCTGGGCGCTCCTCGTGAGACGAAAACCGGCGGCTGTGCGGAAGCTCATCCGATTCCTGCGCGATGTCCGCACGGCGGAATGCGGCCGGCTTGCCGCGGATTCACGCCGATTCAGGCGCTCCTTGCCACCGATCAAGCAGCGTCGAAGACGATCGAACAGCACGTCCATGATGGCCAGCTCGGCGTCAAGTCCGGGCGAGGCTTCTACGACGACAACGATCAACGAGTCGCTGAGCTCACCCGCAAGCTCTACGAAATCGCCCGTCAGCTCGACGATTCCCCTGAGCCGTAGGTGATCGGCGTCCCCCGCAGTGGGACGGCCGTTCCGTTATCGCCACCGGCGGTGTCTGAACTGACAACGCCAACCAAGGAGAACCACCATGGGGAAGATCGTCATAAGCGAGAACGTCTCGCTCGACGGAGTCATCGAGGACCCCGCCGGTATCGAGGGCGCCGAGCGCGGCGGCTGGTTCTTCGAGACCGATCGCGGCGAGGACGGCGAGAAGTTCACGCTCGGCAAGACGCTGGGCACCGAGGCCCTGCTGCTGGGCCGGCGAAGCTACGAGTTCTTCGCCGCGACGTGGCGATCCCGGGGTGGCGAGCTGGCGGACAAGTTGAACAGCCTGCCCAAGTACGTCGTCTCCTCGACCCTCGAGGATCCCGACTGGAACAACTCGATCGTCGTGAAGGGGGACGTGGTCGATGAGGTCTCGAAGCTGAAGCAGGAGCTACACGGGGAAATCGTCGTCCTCGGCAGCCCCCAACTTGCGCGCTCGCTGATCGAGCACGACCTCGTCGACGAGCTGCGGCTGACGATCTACCCCGTCGTGCTCGGCGCCGGCGCGCGCCTCTTCGGCCAGACTAGCGACAAGAAACCCCTGCGCCTCGTCGACACCCAGGCCGTAGGTGACGGCATCGCCATCCTCACCTACGAGACCGTCCAAGACGCCGAACGGGCATCGGCGGGCGCCAGCCTTGAGGACAAGCGCGCGGCCGCTCTCCGCCGGGCGGGCATCCGCGCGAGCGCCTAGACGACAGCACGAGACAAGCAAGGCTCGCGGCCAGGCGGAAGCGGAAGTCGCGTACGTAGGGCCGATGAGTTTTGGATAGGGCAGAGGTCAACACAGATATGACGACGATGCACGTGCTTGAAACCCCCGAGGTCGACATCGCCTACGACGTCCGCGGCCCTCTGCCCACCGCCGACGGGCGCCCGCCGCTCTTCATGATCGGCCAACCCATGGACGCCAGCGGCTTCGCCACGTTGGCGACGCACTTCCCCGACCGCACCGTGGTCACCTATGACCCGCGCGGCCTTGGCCGCAGTACGCGCAAGGACGGGCGGGTCGAGAATGTGCCCACGGTCCAGGCGGAGGACGTGCACGCCGTCATCGACGCGCTCGGCGCGCGCCCCATCGAGATGTTCGCGAGCAGTGGGGGCGCCGTGGCCGCGCTCGCGCTCGTGGCGGCCTACCCCGACAACGTGAGCACCCTGGTGGCACACGAGCCGCCGCTCATCCCGGTGCTGGCCGACGCCCCGGCGGCCGAGCGCGCACGCGCCGGCTTTCGCGACGCGTACGAGGCCAGGGGCTGGGGCGCCGGCATGGCGGCCTTCGTTGCGATGACGTCGTGGCAAGGCGAGTTCACCGACGAGTACTTTGCGCAGCCCGCGCCGGATCCCGCCCAGTTCGGCATGCCGACCGAGGACGACGGTTCCCGCGACGACCCGCTGCTGTCCGACCGATCCTGGGCGGTCAGCAGCTATCGCCCCGATGTCGACGCGCTGGCGGCGGCGCCGACCCGCGTCGTGATCGCCGTGGGCGAGGAGTCGCTGGGCACGTTCACCGGACGCTCGGCGGTGGCCACCGCCGAGCTGCTCGGTCAGCAGGCGACCGTGTTCCCAAGCCACCACGGCGGGTTCCTCGGCGGCGAGTTCGGATACGCCGGCCAGCCCGAAGCCTTTGCGCGCAAGCTGCACGAGGTCCTCGAAGACGACAACTGACCGCCGCTTCCGGGGAGCACTCTTCTCCTGCCCGACGAGGAGCGCCCGGGCGCAAACATTCGGTGGATCAGAGGCCCCACGCGGGGCGCTCAGTGAAGCGGTCTATCAAAGAGCTCCGGGCAGCGAGCGGCCCTCAGCGCAGGATCCGGAAGCGGGTGCTGCTGGTCGCCCCGTTGCGCCCGTTGCTTCTGGGAGTTGCGCGGAGCCGGTAGCGGCGGCGGGTTCGCAGTCAACCCTCACGCCCGGCCCGCCGGCCGAGCCGAGCCGAGAAGCAGCACTCTTGCGCGGAGAAGCACGGGTACTGCCACGTGGCAACAGGACTGGCGTTGATGTGCTGATGTCTCAGGGGTCCACGGCCTCCCGGTCGGTACCCGTGCGTGTTCCCGCGAGCCACTGCCCGAGCTCGGCGCGCGAGCGGATCCCAAGCTTGCGATAGGCCCTGGTGAGGTTGGCCTCGACGGTCTTCGGGCTGATGAAGAGCTGGGCGGCGACCTCGCCGTTGGTGAGCCCGCGCGCCGCGAGCTCGGCGACGCGCCGCTCGGACGAGGTCAGCTGGTCGCGGTCGCGAGAGAGGCGTGGCGCGAGGCGGCCGAGCTCCGACTCGCAGCGCTTCGCCCATAGGGAGGCTTCCAGCCCCTGGAAGATCTCGCGTGCTTCCTCGAGCGACCGCCGTGCGGCCCGCCGGCGCCGGCGCCGGCGTTGGATCTGGCCGGCGACAGGCTGCGGGCCTGGTCGTATGGGGTCGGCTCGCGTCCGTGCGCGACGAGGGCTTCGGCCAGGGCATGCTCGGCGGAGTCGAGGTCGCCCTCGGCGGCCGCCAGCAGCCCGCCGCAGCGGGCCGCCCAGGCGACGAGCTGGTGGCGGCCGAGCGCCTCGGCGCGTTCAGCAAGCCACTGCACCTGCGGCCGTGCTTCCTCGAGCCGCCCCAGCGCCAGCAGCGCCTCGATCGCGTCGGGCACGAACGGTGGCGTCGCGGGCTCGCCCCAGCCCATCGAAAAGAGGGCGTCGAGCACGGGAACGAGCATCCCGGCCACCGGCTCGTAGCGGGCCACGGAAAGCTCGAGGCGAGTCAGCGCGAGCATGGGCAAGAACGCCTCGCCGAGCTCGCCGATTGACTCATATCGAGCCAGCGCCTCGTGGGCCAGGCGGCGGCCCCGCTCGGCATCGCCCGTCCAGCAGGCCTCAGTGGCTTCAACGCTGAGCGCCACCGCGTGGGCCGCGGGCGTGTCGAGCTGCAAGGCTCGTTCCGCCGCGTCGGCGACGAGCTCGCGGACGCGATCGAGGTCGCCGCCTTCGCAGGGGGTTGTGGCCATCGCGGTGCTCATCTGGAGGAGGTCGCTCTCGGCGCCGTGGTCGAGGCAGCGCTGGCGGGCGCGCTCGAGCAGCGCGCGGCTCTGTTCGAAGCGGCCGGTCCAACCCCAGATCCGGCCGGCGACCGCGGAAGGGGTGAGCAGGATAGGCGTGGGGCGCTGCGGGTCCTCGAGCTCGAGCGAGCGCGCCTGCGCGACTTCGTCGATCCCCTCGCCGACGAGGAAGCGGATCATCGTCCGGACGGCGAGTGCCTCCGCCAGCAGCCCGCCCTCGCCGAGCCGCTCCGCCTCCGCCACCGCCGCGGAGGCGCGATCCTGCGCATCGCGCAAGCGCTCGGTGTTGGTGAGGACGTAGACGAGCGGAATCGCAAGCGCCACCCTGGCCGCTCCGGCGCCGGCCTCGGCGATCGCCTGCTCGAGCAACGCGGCCGACTCGGCGTAGCTGTAGTCGCGGTGGCGAATCATGCCCAGCAGGCCGAGCGCCCGCGCCCGCTCAGGGCCAGGCTCCAGCTCGCGCAGAGCTCTCTGTGCCAGCTCCGCGGCGGGTCGGAGGTCGCCCGCGGCGAAGTGGCTCTCGGCGGCTGCGATCACCCGCGCCGGCTCCTCGGCGCCCAGCCCGAAGGCGAGCTCGAGGAGCTCGGCGGCGTCGGCGGGAGCGCCGCGCGCGCGGGCCTCCTGCGCGGCCTCGTCGAGTGCCCCGATCACCTCGGGATCGGCGTCGGTGGCGGCGAGCGCCAGGTGGCGGGCGCGCTCCTCGGTGGCGTCGACCACGGCGGCCAGGCGCCGATGCGCTTCACGGCGCTCCGGCCCCGTGGCCGCCGCATAGACCCCGCTTGCGAGTACCGGGTGGGTGAAGGCGACCTCGGCGCCCGTGATCGCGACGACCTCCGCCGCCTCCGCCCGCCCGAGGAGCTCGGCGGCGTCTGCCCCAGGAAGCGCGCGCTGGACCGCCCCGACGCGTGGCCGACTCAGCGCGGCCGCCAGAAGCAAAGCCTCCAGGACCTCGTCGTCGAGCGCGCCGAGCCTCGCCGCGAGCAGCTCGCGAAGGCTCTCGGGGAAGGTCGCCTTCCCGGTCCGCCCGTCCGACTCAAGCACTCGGGCGAGCTCGAGTGCGACGAATGGGTTGCCGGCGGCGACGCGGTCGATCCGCCGAAGCGCAGGCGGCGAGAACGTGCGCCCGGTGCGTTCGCGCAGCAGGTGGTGGAGCTGGCTTCGGGTCAGAGGCTGGAGCCGCAGCAGCCGCACGCGCTCCGGCTGGCGCAGGCGAAGCTCGTCCGACGCCGGGGGCTCCGGCGGGTTGCGTCGCGCAGCGAGCACCCCGACCGGACCGCGCACGCGCCGGAGCGCGAAGCGAACGGCGACCGCGGAGGAGCGGTCCAGCCACTGCAGCTCGTCGATCGCAAGGAGGACCGGTGGCCCGGCCGCGGCAAGGCGCTCGAGCAGCGTCAGAAAGCCGGTCGCGACAGCACGGGGATCGGGCGGCCTGCCACCGGCCGGCCCGGTGCGAAGGAGCGCCGCCTCGAGCGCCCGCCGCTGCGGCGCCGGCAACGCGGCGATCGGCCCCTCCTCCACGTCGGCAAGCAGATCGGTAAGCGACGCGTAGCCGAGCTTCACCTCGCTGCCGGCGCCGCGACAGACGAGCACCCGCAATCCCGCCCGGCGCGCCGCCTCGACGCCGGCGTCCCAGACCGTCGTCTTGCCGATCCCCGCCTCGCCCTCCAGAAGCAGTGCTGCCGGGCCGCCGTCCAGCGCGTTGAGCAGTTCTACGGCGCCGTCCCGCTCCCCCTCCCGGCCGATCACGGTGGCCCCATTCCCCCGCAAGCATCTCACCGCGGCCGGGATGATACGTAGGCAAACACCCGATGCTCGCGGCGGCGGCGGATCGCAGCTTGGCCGGGTCACACTTTTGGCCACGTCTCCCAGCACTCCACCGCCGCACCAGGCGCCGCGACAATCAGGGATGCATCGAGGGCTCGATTCTCGGTGCCAGGCGGCCGATCGTTCGCGCGCCTCCGGGGCCGCATGTGGACGCCGGCGACCATAGCTTCCCCGGGCGGCAGCGGCGAGCCCAATCGCCTGAATCCGCGGCAATCCACGGGAAGCGCCCCGCAGTCAGGCACTAGTGCCTGAACGAAGCGCGATCTCGCGGCGATCTCCGCGGATTCGTGCCGAGCGGAAGTCGACCACGTCCAGGGACTTCTGAGGATGGAGCTAGCCGGACTCGAACCGGCGACCTCCTGGGTGCGATTCAAGAGCACGCAACCGCCAATCCCGCTCCTGGAGCGGAATTCCGGACATTCCAGAGCGCGAAAATCCCTTCGATACCCCTCGCTTGTCCGGGGTTTTTGGGGATGAGCCGCGCTCCATCCCCAAAACGAGCGGCACTCTCCGCGCGCCTTGCAATCTCGCCGGCCCGAGCGTCAATCGGGCGATCGGGTCTCGTCTGCCGCCGATGCTCGACCGGGACTGGCTATCGCTCCGGGTCCGGGAGCAGGAGCCGCCGACATAGCGTCGGCGCTGCTGCGCCTCGTCCGTTGCGAGCGCGTGGCGTTCGATCGCGTACGCCACCGGATCCCGGGCGTGAGCAGTAGCGGGATCAGACAGCCCTTGATCGATCGCAGATGCGGGGTTCGTGGTTCACTGGGTCGCGGTCTCACTGGGCTTGTCTGCGCGTTGCCGCGGCGGGACGGGACGAGTCCGCG
>JBKGUS010000463.1:0-9944 GCA_046462295.1 Thermoleophilaceae bacterium
TGCGCGGTGGCGGGCGCGAGGGCCTGGCCAGCCGCCACCCGCAGCCGCGCCGGCGTGACCAGCAGCGTCCAGGCGATCGTCCCGTGGCGGTACTCCCCCGCGCTGAAGACGACGCCAAGGATCAGCGCGATGAGCCCTGCCACGCCCGCCGACGAGAGCACAGAGCGGACGTCGTCCTCCATGGAGAAGTCCGAGTCGAGGGCGAGCGGCAGCACCACGGCAAGCATCACGAGCGCGAGCGCCGTTCCCATCAGCCCGTAGAACGTGCGCGTCGTGCGCAGCTTCAGGAGCTCCGAGCTGACCCCCCGGATCACCGCCCGGCCTCCGTTCCCTGGGTCAGCTCGAGGAAGACGTCCTCGAGCGACAGCGACTGCCGGTAGAGCTCGTGGACGGCGATGCCGTGCTCTGTGGCGGTGTCGCCAACGACCTCGAGCGTCGCGCCCTGCACCGAGAGCCAGTCGCCCTGGCCCTCCTCGGGCGTGAGGTCCTTCGCACGCAGCGCCTCGCGCAGCCGGTCACGCGCCGGGCTGCGGACCCACACGGCGCCGCCGGCGCCGTCCGTGAGCTCGTCGAGCGTGCCCTGCGCGATGAGCCTGCCGCGGCTCACCACGACGACCTCGTCCACGGTCTGCGCCACCTCGGAGAGCACATGGCTCGAAATGAGCACCGTGCGGCCCTCGGCGGCACGGGCGCGCAGGAAGTCGCGCAGCCAGCGGATCCCCTGCGGGTCGAGCCCGTTGGCCGGCTCGTCGAGCACGAGCGCGCGCGGGTCCCCCAGCAGCGCCCCCGCTAGGCTGAGCCGCTGGCGCATGCCGAGCGAGTAGCCCTTCACCCGCCGGCCGCCGGCGCCGTCCAGCTCGACCAGCCTCAGCACCTCGTCCACGCGCCCGGCCGGCAGGCCGGCGGCGCTCGCCAGCACGCGGAGGTGGTTGCGCCCCGTGCGCCCGGGGTGGAACTGCGGGCCCTCGAGCACGGCGCCAAGCACGCGCACCGGATCGTCCAGCTCGCGGTAGGGCCGGCCGTCGACGGTCGCCGAGCCCGAGGTCGGGATGGTGAGGCCGAGCAGCGTGCGGAGCGTCGTGGTCTTGCCGGCGCCGTTGGGGCCCAGGAACCCGAGCACGCGGCCCGGCTCCGCCTTGAAGCTGAGGCCGTCCACGGCGAGTGTCGCCCCGAAGCGCTTGGTGAGCGAGTCGATCTCGAGCATCGCTAGTGCGGAGCGATCGTCTCGGGCGCCCCGTACTCGTGCAGCACCGCGGGCACGGCGACGGTGCCGTCCTCGCGCTGGTGGTTCTCGGCGATGGCGATGATCGTCCGGCCCACCGCGACCGCCGTGCCGTTCAGCGTGTGCGCGTGCCGCGGCGACGCGCCCTCATCGGGCCGGTAGCGGATATCGAGCCGCCGGGCCTGGAAGCCCGTGGTGTTCGAGCACGAGGTGAGCTCGCGGAAGCGTCCCTGCCCCGGCAGCCACGCCTCGAGGTCGTACTTCTTGGCGGCTGAGGCGCCCAGGTCGTCGACCGCGATGTTGACCACGCGATACGGGATTCCGAGCGCCTGGAGGATCTCCTCCTCGATCGCCAGCAGCCGCTCGTGCTCGGCGACCGACTCCTCCGGCTCCACGAACGCGAACATCTCGACCTTGTCGAACTGGTGCACCCTGAAGATCCCCTGGGTGTCCTTGCCCGCGGCGCCCGCCTCGCGCCGGAAGCAGGAGGAGAAGCCGGCGTAGCGGAGCGGCAACCGCCCGGGCGCGACGATTTCGCCGGCGTGCAGCGAGGCCAGCGGGACCTCGCTGGTCCCGGCGAGGAAGAGCTCGTCCTCCGGCACGCGATAGATCTGCTGCTCGGTATCGGGCAGCATGCCGGTGCCGAACAGCGCGTGCTCGCGCACCAGCACCGGCGGCACGACCGGCGTGAAGCCCTTCCCCTCGAGCAGCGAGACGGCCCACTGCACGAGCGCCAGCTCCAGCCTCACGAGCGGGCCCTTGAGGTAGGCGAAGCGGGAGCCCGCCACGCGCGCGCCGGCCTCCAGGTCGAGGTGCTCGCCGAGCAGCTCGACGTGGCTCAGGCCGGTGCGCCCGGACTCGCCCTCCTCTCGCAGCACCGTGTCCTCGAGCGGAGCCGTCTCGTCCGGCAGGTTGGGGAGCGCCGCCAGGGCCGCCGCCCGCCGCTCCTCGACGCCGCGCAGCTCCTCCTCGAGCCCCTTCTCGCGCGCCGAGGCCTGCCCGACCTCCTCGATCGCCTCCGAGGCGTCCTCGCCGGCGCGCTTCAGCTCTCCGATCCGCGTCGAGGCCTCGTTCTTCCGGCGCCGCAGCTCCTCGAGCTCGGGCAGGATGGCCCGGCGCCGCTCGTCGAGCTCGAGCGCCTCGTCGAGCACGGCGCTGTCGAAGCCGCGGCGGCGCAGCGCGGCGCGCGCCGGCTCTGGGTCGTCGCGGATCTCGCGGAGGTCGAGCAATGCGACCTCGCCGCGGCTACGGCCCGGACTCGCCGGAGGAGGTCGGGTCGTTGGTGCCGCTCTCCCCGCCGGAGTACTGCGCCAGGAAGTCCGCCACCAGCTGGGCGTCCTCGCCGACGACGATGTTGGCGGGCATGATCGCGCCCGAGAAGCCGCCGTTGCGGATCGCGTAGAGCGCGTCGTCGGCGCTCACCTTGCGGACGTTGAAGTTCGGCCCGTTGGTGCGCTCGCCGCCCTGGAGCGAGCCGGGCGGCTTCGAGCCGTAGGCGTTGGCGGCGTCGAGCGAGTGGCAGCCGGAGCAGCGCTCGTAGAAGAGAACGGCCCCCTCGTGGGCGGCCGTCTGGTCCTCGGGGACCTCGATCTCACCTTGCGCGCAGCCGGCCGCCAGGAGGGCGGCGAGGGCGCTCAGGAGGGCGATCGGGCGCGTCACGGCGGCGCATAGTATCCGCTCCCCATGCGTCGGCTCGCGGTCCCCTGCGCCATCCTGCTGTGCCTGGCCGGCTGCGGCGGCGATGACGACGAGGAGCCGGCGCGCAGCGTCACCGTCAACCCGAACTCGACGCTCGAGGTGATCGCGGACGAGTACTCGTTCGACCCCGGCCGCGTGGTCGTCAGGGGCGCCGGGCCGCTGACGATCCGGCTGCGCAACGACGGCGAGCTGGCCCACAACCTGCGGATCGAACGGGACGGCGAGGAGATCGGCGGCACGCCCACCTTCCAGGGCGGCGAGACCCGGTCCGGTCGGGTGAACCTCGAGCACGGCAACTACGAGATGATCTGCACGGTGGGCGACCACGCCGAGCTGGGCATGACGGGAGAGCTCCAGGTTCGCTGAAGGACCAGCGCGCGGAGCGGCGAAATCCCCTCTGCCCCGGCGACGGCCGGTGACGGCCTCCAGTCAGCGAGACGCTATTGCGCGGTGGCCGTCGACATTCGGCGGCGAACAGGCCGCCGCCGGGGTCGACTTCCTCAGTTCAACCGCTTGGCCATCCGAAGGAGCGTGCCGCGGCGGCTGGGCCTCAGGTCGACCTCGTCCATCAGCACCCGCATGAACTCGAGGCCGCGGCCGCTTTCGGGCACGTCGCCGCGACGGACCACCCGCGGCACGAACGTGCCCGTGTCGATCACCTCGAAGACGAGCGCGCCGGATTCCTCGGTGGCCATGATCCGGACCGGGTCGTCGGGCGAGTGGGATCCGTGCCGGATAGCGTTCGTCACGGCCTCGCTCACGGCGAGCTTGACGTCATGGAGGGCCTCGGCGCCGAAGCCGAACTCGGCGGCCGCACTCACCGCGAAGTCGCGCGCCTCCTTCAGCCGTCCGAGATCGGCTCGAATCGAGTGCTCGCGGGGGCTGAAGCTCTCCATTGCTTGGTCCAACGGACGAGACGGTGAAGTGTTACGCGAGTCGGAGTGATCCGGATCGGCGGGAGCTTCGTGTTGTGACCGGCTTGCAATTGCAGCCGCATCGTTCTAGCGTCGCGTGCGCAGGACCATGACGGCTCCAGGCACAGGCCCACGCCTCGATGCGCCCGATCTGGACTCGGCCGTGGACGCACTGCGAGCGGGAGGCCTGCGGGTCTCCGCCGCACGGCGGCTGGTGCTCGAGGCGCTCTACGGCGCCGACGGGCCTGTGACCGCCGAGCAGGTGGCCGGCGGGCTCGCCGGCAAGTTGCCCCGCTCGGACCTGGCCTCGGTCTACCGCAACCTCGAGACGCTCGAGGAGATCGGGCTTGTCCGGCACTTCCATCTCGGCCACGGGCCCGGCCTGTACGCGCCGACCGGCACGGGCGAGCACGAGTACCTCGTCTGCGCCTCGTGCGGCGCCGTCAAGGCCGTCGAGCCGGATGAGATGGAGCCGGTGCGGTCCGAGATCAGGAAGCGCTTCGGCTACGAGGCGCACTTCAGCCATTTCCCCGTCCTGGGTTCCTGCCCCGACTGCGAGGGAAGTTGAGCATGGATTTCGAGTTCCTCTTCGGGCCCGTCGAGCACCTCGACGAGTGGCTGACCGGCCTCATCGACGGGGCGCCGCTCGTCGTCGCGCTCGCCATCGCGTTCGTGCTCGGGCTGCGCCACGCCTCCGACCCCGACCACCTCGTGGCGGTGACCTCGCTGGTGGCGGCCGACGGCGGCGACACGCGCAGGGCCACGACGCTCGGCGCCTGGTGGGGCCTCGGCCACGCGGGCGCGCTGCTCGCAATCGGCATCCCGCTGATCGTCTTCAAGACCGAGCTACCCACGAGCCTCGAGAGCGCCGCGGAGAAGGCGATCGGCGTGGTCATCCTCCTCCTCGCCCTGCGCGTGATCTTCAAGTGGGTGCGCGGCGACTTTCGCGCAACGGCGCACGAGCACCCCGGCGGCGGGCACGACAGGCGGCGGCACCTGCGCCGCGACGGTGGCGACGAGCACCGGCATGTCGCGGTGCGCAGCCCCGCACAGGCGTTCGGCATCGGCGCCCTCCACGGCCTGGCCGGCACGGGCGCCGTGGTGCTCCTCCTGATCGCCGTCCTGCCCACGCAGCTCGAGGCCACCCTCGCGCTGGCCGTGTTCGCCCCGATGTCGATCGTCTCGATGGCGGCCTGTACCGCGGCGTTCGCGTGGGTGCTGACCCGCCCGATCGTCGAGCCCGTCTACCGCACCGTCCTCATCCCCGGCCTCGGCCTGTTTGGGGTGATGTTCGGCATCTGGTACGCAGGCCTGGCTTAGCCGCCGGTCTGATACGCCCGCAGCGCCAGCGTGAGGATCAGCAGCGCGCCCACCGTCATCACGGCCATCTCGCCCAGCGCCACCCGCCGCGCCACCGCGACCTGCTCGCCACGGTCGAGCGCGTCGAGGTCGTCGACGCGCTCGAGCTCGCGCTGCGCGACGCCCGCCCGCATGCCCTCGCTGACCAGCGAGATCACGAGCGGCGCGATGCCGTAGGCCGCGTGCAGGCCGTCCGGCGCGGAGGCCCCGCGGGCCAGCAGGATGAGGCCCACGACGGCCTGCACGACGACCGTCGCCTGGGCGATCCGCAGGAGCGGCCAGAACACGATCGAGGCCCGCGCGTCCTTGCGAAGCCACGCCACTCCGCCCCACCCGGCGGCGACTGCGTTGGACACGAGCACCGCGATGCCCAACGCCATGTGAAACCCGCTCAGCGGGTGTCCTTCCGCACTATGTAGCACCGCCGCACAAGAAAGCGTTATACCTCCCGGCTGGAGTGCTGAAGAGCTACCTGCCAGCCCTTGTCTTCCTGGTGCTGGGAATCGGGATCGGCACCGCCTTCACGCTCGCCAACAGCGCGCTCGGACCCAGGCGGCCGGGCAAGACGAAGAGCGAGCCCTACGAGAGCGGGCTCCCCTCCGACGTCAGGAAGAGCTTTCGCTTCGGGATCAGCTTCTACCTGATCGCGATGCTGTTCATCCTGTTCGACATCGAAGTGGTGTTCCTCTACCCCGTGGCGCTGCAGCTCGATGCGCTCGGGTGGTTCGCCCTCGCCGAGACGATCATCTTCGTCGTGCTCCTGCTGGTTGCGTTCGTGTTCGTCTGGAGAAGAGGAGCACTGGAATGGAAGTGACGCGCGCGCGCGTGGGCGGCGGCGACCCTTCGGATCTCCGCGTCCGTCAGCTGAAGGCCCAGCAGATGCTCCGCGGGGAGCTCGCCGGCAAGGATCTCGAGGAGTTCGTGGAGGAGCGACTGCTCTTCACGAAGTTCGAGACGGCCCAGAACTGGGCGCGCAAGAACTGCCTGTTCCCGCTTGGCTTCGGCCTGGCCTGCTGCGCGATCGAGATGATCACCGTGATCGGCTCGCCCCGGAACGACCTCGCCCGCTTCGGCGCCGAGGCCATCCGCTTCACGCCGCGTCAGGCCGACCTGCTCATCCTGTCGGGCCGCGTCTCGATCAAGATGGCCCCGATCATCCGCCGCCTCTACGACCAGATGCTGGAGCCCAAGTGGGTGATCTCGATGGGAGCGTGCGCGTCGAGCGCCGGGATGTTCAACAACTACGCGCTCGTCGCCGGCGCCGACAAGTTCCTGCCGATCGACGTCTACGTGCCGGGCTGCCCGCCGCGTCCGGAGGCGCTGATCTACGGGATCATGAAGCTGCAGGACAAGATCATGGGCAACCCGAGCGAGGGCTGGCGGGAGCGCTACAACGCTTACGGCACAGAGGAGCCGCCGGAGGGGTTCGAACCGCGGCCTGAGGGGACGGAAGTTGCCTGACGCGACCGGCCTCGAGCTGATCGCCCAGCGCGTACGCGACAAGCTCGGCGACGAGGCGGTCACCGACACCGTCTTCTTCCGCGGCGAGGCCACGCTGCAGGTGGCCCCGACGGCGGTGCGCGACACGCTCGCCTACCTCCGCGACGAGGACGACGAGCCGTGGACGTCCCTGATGAGCGTGCACGGCTGCGACTACCTCCCCGAGGAGCCGCGCCTCGGGGTGCACTACCAGCTCCTCTCCATGGAGCGCACCGACCGCCTCAACATCAAGACCCGCCTCGGAGCCGACGATCCGCGCCTCCCCACGGTCGTCGACCTGTTCCCCACCGCGGATTACCAGGAGCGCGAGATCCACGACATGTTCGGGGTGGTGTTCGAGGGCCACCCCGACCCGCGCCGCATCCTGATGCCGGAGGACTACGAGGGGCATCCGCAGCGGCGCGACTTCCCGATGGGCGGCGAGCCGGTCCTCTACACCTTCAACGAGGGCAAGTACCCGCGCTGGTATGACTGACTTCGACCCGGTCAGCGTGCCCTACCGGGAGCGCGAGCGCTCGGTGACGATGGAGCGGATGGACGAGGAGCCCATCTCCGGCACCGAGGCGGTGGTGCCCGGCGACCGCCACGACGAGCTCCTGACGATCAACTTCGGGCCGCACCATCCGGCCACCCACGGCGTCCTGCGGCTGCTGACCTCGCTCGAGGGCGAGGTCGTGCGCGACGTGAAGCCGATCATCGGCTACGTCCACACCGGCATCGAGAAGAGCTGCGAGGACCAGCAGTACTGGAAGGTCATCACGTTCGTCGAGCGGATGGATTACCTCGCCTACTACTTCAATGCGATGGCCTTCTGCATGGCCGTCGAGAGGCTGCTCGACATCGAGGTGCCGCCGCGCGCGCAGTACCTGCGCGTCGCGCACATGGAGCTGAACCGGATCGCGTCTCACCTGTTCGCACTCGCCACCGGGGCGCTCGACATCGGGGCGGTCACGATGCTGTGGTGGGGCTGCCGCGAGCGCGACCTCGTGCTCGACCTGTTCGAGATGTCCTCGGGCCAGCGCCTCCACCCGCGCTATTTCCAGGTCGGCGGCGTAATTGAGGACATCCCGCCCGGCTGGGAGCAGAAGGTCCGCGAGTTCATCAAGGTCATGCCGCAGCGGCTCGACCAGTACCTGAACCTGCTCGACCGCAACGAGATCTGGCTGCGGCGGCTCAAGGGCACCGGGCTCATCTCGCAGGAGCGCGCGCTCGAGCTGGGTGTGACCGGCCCGCTGCTGCGCGCCACCGGCCACCCGTGGGACCTGCGCAAGGCGATGCCGTACTCGTCGTACGACCACTTCGAGTTCGACGTGCCGATCGGCCTCCACGGCGACAACTACGACCGCTTCAAGGTGCGCATCGAGGAGATGCGCCAGTCGGTGAGGATCGTCGAGCAGGCGATCGACGGCCTGCCCGAGGGGCCCTGGATCACCGACAACCGAAAGGTGGCGCTGCCGCCGCGGCACGAGCTCGCCACCTCGATGGAGGCGCTCATCCACCACTTCAAGCTCGTGACCGAGGGCTTCAGGGTCCCGCCGGGCGAGGCCTACGCCGCGATCGAGTCGCCGCGCGGCGAACTCGGCTGCTTCGTGGTCGCCGACGGCTCGGCCAAGCCGGCCCGCGTGCACATGCGCGACCCGAGCTTCGTGAACCTGCAGAGCCTCCCGGAGATGGCGAAGGACTCGCTGATCGCGGACTTCATCGCCTGCGTGGCCATGCTCGACCCCATCCTCGGGGGGATCGACCGGTGACGGAGCGGATGGAGGAGGTCGGCGACGAGGGTGCCCTGCGAGCTGCGCCGCTTCCGGCCGGCTGGGACGAGGCCGTGCGCCTCGACGAGGACCCGGCCACCATCCCGGATCCCGCGCATGTCGACGTGCCCGTCGAGCTGCGCGCGGAGATCGAGGGCCACATGGCCAAGTACCCCGACCGCCATTCGGCCACCCTCCCCGCACTGGGTGCCGCGCAGCGCGTGCACGGCTGGTGCTCGCCCGAGGCGATTCAGCAGGTGGCAGCGGTGATGCAGGTCACCCCGGCCTATCTCTCGAGCGTGGCCACCTTCTACGACATGCTGCGCACGAGCCCCGGCGGGCCGGGCTACGTCTACGTCTGCACGAGCGTCGCCTGCCACCTTCGCAACGCGAAAGCCGTCTACGACGCCATCGCGGCGGAGGAGCTGGAGGGCTACGAGGTGCGCGAGTCCGAGTGCCTCGGAGCATGCGAGATGGCGCCGATGGCCTCCATCGACGGGCGCTATGTCGGCCCGCTCACCACCGACGACGCGCACGAGTTGGTGGCGGCGCTGCGAGAGGGCCGCCAGCCGTTCCCGGGGCGGGGGCTGGGTGATCGCGAATGAACGAGACGCGCATCCTGCTCGCGAACATCGACGAGCCCGACCTCCACACGATCGCGGTCTACGAGCGGCTGGGCGGCTACAAGTCGATGCGGAAGGCCCTGCTCGACATGACCGCCGAGGACGTGCTCCACGAGCTCGAGGAGTCCGGGCTCCGGGGCCGCGGCGGCGCCGGCTTCGCGATGGGCAAGAAGGCGTCGTTCATCCCCAAAGGGTCGATGGACAAATACCTCTGCTGCAACGCCGACGAGTCCGAGCCGGGCGCGTTCAAGGACCGGCTCCTGATGCAGAAGAACCCGCACCTGCTCGTGGAGGGCTGCATCATCGGCGGGCTCGCGGCAGGCGCGAACAAGGGCTTCATCTTCATCCGGGGCGAGTACTCGCTGCAGGCCGACATCCTCGACGCAGCCGTCGCCGAGGCCTACGAGAAGGGCTACCTTGGCGAGCGCATCCTCGGCTCGGAGTACTCGCTCGACCTGGTGGTCCACCGCGGCCAGGGCGCCTACATCTGCGGCGAGGAGACCGGCCTGCTCGACGCGCTCGAGGGCAAGCGCGGCAACCCGCGCCTCAAGCCGCCCTTCCCCGCCAACCAGGGCCTCTACCAGGGGCCGACGCTGATCAACAACGTCGAGACCCTGTGCAACGCGCCGCTCATCATCGAGCACGGCGCGGAGTGGTTCCGCAAGTTCGGCGAGGGCATCTCAACCGGCACGAAGATCGTCTCCGTGTCCGGCAACGTGCAGCGGCCGGGCAACTTCGAGATCGAGCTAGGCGTGAAGGTGCGGGACGTCATCTACGGGCTGGCCGGCGGGCCGCCCGAAGGGCGCGAGCTGAAGTGCTTCTTCCCGGGCGGGTCCTCGGCGCCGGTGCTGACCGCCGAGCACCTGGACCTGCCCTT
>JBKGUS010000464.1:0-4464 GCA_046462295.1 Thermoleophilaceae bacterium
TGCGCCGCCCCGCGCAGGCCGAGCGCGCTGCCGGCCGGCGAGGTGGACCCGGGGCGCGCGCGGGAGCTGTACGCATGACGGCCGCCGCGATGGCGATCCTGCGCAAGGACCTCACGATCGAGCTGCGCACGAAGGAGTCCGTGCCGGCGATGACGCTGTTCACGCTCACGGTCTACGTGCTGTTCCACTTCGGGCTCGACCGCGACTCGCTCGGCGGCGAGCTCGCCTCCGGCGTCCTCTGGGTGACTCTGCTGCTCGCCGCGGTCATCGGCGTGACCAGGCTGTTCGCGGCCGAGCGCGAGCAGGGCGGGATCGACGCCCTGCTGCTGGCGCCGGTCGACCGCACCTCCCTGTTCCTCGCCAAGGCCGGCGCGCTGTTCCTCTTCCTCGTGGCGGTGGAGGTGGTGGCGGTGCCGGCCTTCGGCCTGCTGCTCCTCGGCCCCGGCCTGGGCGGCACGCTGCCGGAGCTGCTGCTCGTGCTGCTCCTCGCGAACGGCGGAATCGCCTCGGTGGGCGCGCTCGTCTCGGCCCTGGCCGCGGAGACCCGCGCGCGGGAGCTCATCGTCCCGCTCCTCCTCCTGCCGCTGATGGTGCCGCTCCTGATCGCGAGCGCCCAGGCCACGGAGCCCTTTCTGCGCCAGGACCAGGGGCCCGAGGACCTGGGTCGCTGGCTCGGACTCCTCACGCTTTACGATGTTGTGTTCGTGCTTCTCTCCGTCGCCGTCTTCGACTACCTGCTCGAGGACTGATGTATTCGAAGGGCCTCAAGCCCCTCTCACTGGCCACCGTCGTGACCTTCGCGGCGGCGATGGCGCTCGTCTTCTTCTACGCGCCGCTCGACGCCGATCAGGGCTTCGTCCAGAAGATCTTCTACGTGCACGTGCCCATGGCGATCGTCGCGCTGTGCGGCTTCGTGGCCGGGGGCGTGATGGCGGTGAAGCACCTCCGCTCGGGCGACGCGTCGTGGGACCTCCGCTCGTACGTCGCGATCCACATCTCGATCATCCTCGGCGTCGGCGTGCTCGCGACGGGCTCGATCTGGGCCAAGGCGTCGTGGGGGCACTGGTGGGTCTGGGACGAGCCGGTGCTCGTCTCCTTCCTGGTGGTCTTCCTGCTCTATTGCGTGTACTACCCGCTGCGCTTCTCGATCGAGGATCCTGAGCGCCAGGCGCGCTACTCGTCCGTCTTCGCGATCATCGCGGGGGCGTTCGTCCCGCTCAACTTCGCGGCCGTCCGGCTGGCCGAGTCGTACACGCACCCGCGGGTGCTGTCGCAGACCGGCGGCAGCCTGCCCGGCGACATGCGGCTGACCTTCCTGGTCGCGCTGCTGGCCATGGCGCTGCTGTTCGTGACGCTCTGGAAGCTCGAGCTGACCGCCAAGCACGCCTCGTTGCAGCTGAAGAAGCTGAAGCGCAAGCTCGCGGAGCGCGAGGCGGTGACGGCCTGATGCCCGCGCTGCCGCTCGACGAGGCAGGCAAGTATGTCGCGGGCGCCTACGTGGTGTTCCTCGCGCTGATCCTCGTGTACGTGGCGATCATCGGTGCCAAGATCGCCCGCATCGAGCGCGACATCACAGAGCTGGTGGAGGAAGACGAATGACCGGCGAGCTGCTCGCCCTCGGGGCGTCGCACAAGACCGCGTCGCTCGAGCTGCGCGAGCGGATCGCGCTGCCCACCGGCCGTGCCGCGCGGGTGCTGGCGGAGCTGACCGAGCACGACGCGATCCACGAGGCGGTCGCCCTCTTCACCTGCAACCGGACGGAGCTCTACCTGATCACGGCGGACGCGCTGGAGGCCGAGAACACCGCGCTCGCGATCCTGTCGCGGCAGGCCGGCCTGCGGCCGACCGAGCTGCTCGGCTCGCTCTACTCGCTGCGCGGCGCCGAGGCGGTGGAGCACCTGTTCGCGGTCACCGGGGGGCTCGACTCGATGATCGTCGGCGAGACCGAGATCCAGGGCCAGGTGAAGCGGGCCTACGAGATGGCGCTGGTGGAGGGCGTGAGCGGCCCCGTGTCCAACCGGCTCTTCCGCGACGCCCTGGCCGCCGGCAAGCGGGTACGGAGCGAGACCGGGGTCGCGCGCAACAACGTGTCGCTGTCGACGGTGGCCGTGCAGCTCGCCGGGGAGTTCCTGGGGGAGCTCTCGGAGCGCCGCGTGCTGGTGATCGGGGCCGGCGAGAACGCGGAGTTGACCGCCCGGGCGCTGCGCGACCGCGGCGTCGAGACGCTGTTCGTGGCCAACCGCCGGTACGACCGCGCGCTGGGCCTGGCGCAGCGCTTCGGCGGCCGCGCCGTGACGTTCGACGACATGCCGCGCGAGCTCGAGGCGGCCGACATCGTCGTGACCTCCACGGGCGCGCCGCACCAGATCCTGGGCCGGGAGGAGCTCGAGTTCGTGGCGGCGTCGCGGATGGGCCGGCCGCTCGTCCTGATCGACCTGGCCGTGCCGCGCGACATCGAGCCGAGCGTGCGCGACTGCCCCGGAATCGCCCTCTACGACATGGACGACCTGCAACGGGCCGTGGCGCGCAACATGGACGCGCGCGAGGCCGAGGCCGCGGAGGCGCTCGTGCTGGTGCGCGAGGAGGTGGCGCGGTTCCAGGACTGGATGGCGAGCCTCGACGTGGTGCCGACGATCTCGGCGCTCCGCCGCCGCGCCGACGAGGTGGTGGAGCAGGTTCTGCGGGAGAACGAGTCGCGCTGGGAGACCCTGTCGGCCGCGGACCGCGAGCGGGTCGAGGTGATGGCGCGCGCGGTGGTCTCGCGGCTGCTGCACGAGCCGACGGTGCGGCTGAAGGACCGCTCGTCGTATCACTACCTGCACACGATCCGGGAGCTGTTCGGGCTCGACCCCGAGCCCATGGCCGAGGTCGTGCAGCTCCGTGATCAGACTCGGAACGCGCGGTAGCGCGCTGGCCCTGGCGCAGGCGCGGCTCGTCGCGGACCGCCTGCCCTCCGCCCGACTGGTGCCGATCACCACATCCGGGGACCGGGGGTCGCGCGACGACAAGTCGCGCTTCGTCAAGGAAATCGAGGAGGCGCTGCTGGCCGGCGAGGTCGATCTCGCGGTGCACTCGGCGAAGGACGTGCCCGGAGAGCTTCCGGACGGGCTGTCGATAGTGGGGGTGCCGGCGCGGACGGATCCGCTGGACGCGCTCTGCGGCGCCCGCTCGCTGGACGAGCTCCCGCAGGGCGCTTGCGTCGGGACGGCGAGCGTGCGGCGGCGGGCGCAGCTACTGGCGCTGCGACCCGATCTGTCGGTGCGCGAGCTGCGCGGGAACGTGGACACGCGCCTACGGCGCCTGACCGAGGACGGGTTCGACGCGATCGTGCTCGCCCGAGCCGGGCTGATCCGGCTGGGAAGAGAGGACGAGGGATCGCCGCTGCCGGAGCTGGTGCCGGCGCCCGGCCAGGGATGCCTCGTGCTGGAGGCGCGGTCGGACGATGGCGCCGTGTCGGAGGCCGCCGCGGCGCTCACGGACGGGGACGCCCTGGCGGCCCTGACCGGGGAGCGGGCGGTGGTGACGGCGCTGGAAGCGACGTGCAACACACCGATCGGAGCGTGGGCGCGCCGGGCCGATGCCGGGTTCCGCCTGACCGCCTTCGTCGGCCTCCCGGACGGCTCCCACTGGATCCGTGACGAGTTCGCCGGCGATGCTTCCGACCCCGCTGCGCTCGGGGCCGAGGTCGCCTCGCGCCTCGAGGCGGCCGGCGCTCGCGACCTGCTGGCGGAAGCAGAGCGGGCCGCGGGCGCGCGCCGCTAGTCGTGGGACTTGATCAGGCTACGGCTGGGTAGCGTTCCCGCCCGTGGGCGGCGGCGTGGTCTATCTCGTTGGTGCCGGGCCGGGCGATCCCGGCCTCATGACCAGGCGCTCGCTCGAGCTGATCGCCGCCGCGGACGTGATCCTGTACGACCGCCTGATCCCGGCGGGGGCGCTCGAAGGAGCGCGCCCCGAGGCCGAGCTCAGGTACGTGGGGAAGGAACCCGGCGCGCCGGCAATGGAGCAGGACGACATCAATGCGCTGCTGGTGGAGCTGGGCCGGGCCGGACGCCGGGTGGTGCGCCTGAAGGGCGGCGACCCGTTCGTGTTCGGCCGCGGGGGCGAGGAGGCGGAGGCGCTGGCGGCGGCGGGGGTCCCGTTCGAGGTAGTGCCGGGCGTGACGGCGGGCGTGGCGGCGCCGGCGTATGCCGGGATTCCGGTGACGCACCGCGAAGCAGCCTCCGCGGTGGCCTTCGTGACCGGGCACTCCGCCGGCGCGACCGCTCTCGACTGGGAAGCCCTCGCCCGCTTCCCCGGCACGCTCGTCTTCTACATGGGCGTCCGCAACCTTCCGCTCGTCTCCGAGCGGCTGCGCGCCGCCGGCCGCGATCCGGATCAGCCCGCCGCCGTCGTCGCGCGCGGCACGCTGTCGGGCCAGGCCACGGTCGCCGCTCCGCTCGCGCAGATCGCCGACCGCGTCGCCGA
>JBKGUS010000465.1:0-5833 GCA_046462295.1 Thermoleophilaceae bacterium
TTTCATGCGGACCAGCTTCGAGCCGGGCCGCTCGTTCGCGAACGAGCTCGACTACCAGGCCCAGCTCGACGCCTGGTGTGACAAGGCCAACGGGCGCATCCACCGCACGCTGCGCTGCCGGCCGTCAGAGCGGCTCGCCGAGGAGCGCAAGCGGATGCGGCCGCTGCCGGAGCGGTTGCCGGACACCGATCGCCGTTTCGTGATCCGCGTCCCGCAGCAGCCCTATCTGCGCTTCGACACCAATGACTACTCGCTCGACCCGCGCCTGGCGGGCCGCCGCGTCGAGGTCCGCGTCTCGCAGACACAGATCACTGCGGTCGCGCTCGACTCGGGCGAGCTTGCCTGCCGCCATCGGCATCGCTTCGCGCGCCATCTCACCTTCACCGACCCCGCCCACCAGGCAGAGCTCGACCGCCTCCGCGGCGAGCGGCGGGGCGGGCCCGACGTCGAGGTCGAACTGCGCCCGCTGGCCCGCTACGACCGGCTGATCCCGCATGACCAAGACCGCGGAGCTGGCCCACCTGTTCCGGGCGCTAAAAGCGCCGGCCGCCGCGCGGGCGCTGCCGAAGCTAGCCGAGCGAGCGCGCGAAGAGCAGTGGAGCTACGAGCGCTTCGCCAAAGCGCTGCTCTCGACCGAGGTCGCATCGCGCGACTCGCACGGCGGCGAGAGCCGCATCAAGGCCGCACGCTTCCCGGCCCGCAAGACGCTCGAGGAGTTCGACTTCACCTTCCAGCGCTCCGTCCGCCGCCAGGTCGTCGAGCACCTCGGCCAGCTCGACTTCCTGCACGCCAAAGAGGACGTGGTCCTGCTCGGACCTCCCGGCACGGGCAAGACGCACCTGGCGTCCCGTTCACGGAGGGCCGACGACCTGACCGCGCCCTGAGCAAGGCCGGGACCCGCTGGAAGGAGAACGAGGATGGCCGGAAGAAACGAGAGCAGGCCGAGCCGGACGCCGCCGGAGCGGCCGCCGCTCTAGGCCGGGTGGTCGCGCGTCGCTGGTGAGCCGCGTGACCGGGATGCTCGGCGGGTCAGGCCGCCGTGGCGCGAGCACGGGAGGCGGCCTTGCCAGCCGCGCGACCGGGTTCGTGCGCGGCTTCATGAGCGGCGGCAGCTCCGCCCGGCGCGGCCGCGGCAGGCGCCGCTACTGACCGAGTGTCGCTCGAACGCGTCCGCGGCCTCCCGCAACGTCCGGGCAGCTCCCGACAGGTCGCCCCTCTCGACGTCGGTTTCGAGCCGGGCCATGAGCTGTTCGCCCTCCCCTATTAGGTCGAGGTCTCCCATCTAGCCGTTCGGCGTGCTCGCCAGCGTCACCTGGAGCGCCTTCCGAAATGCGGTGTTTTGTAAGTCCGCGAGTGGCGCGTTCGCGGTCAGGCCGCGCCAGGTTGAGCGGCCTGCGCCGCGAAGCCTTTTCGTCTACCTCCCAGTGCGCTTCTTCGCGCGGCCCTTCGCCTTCCGCCCACTGCCACGCGCACGGGCCGCCTTGCCCTTTGCACCGGCGGAGCGTCTGCCGGTCAGCTTGGAGAACGCCTCGAGGATCCGGCCTGCGGCCTTGTCGACGAAGCCCCCGGCCTTGTCGCGTGATCCCGATTTCATCGCTGGCTCCTTCCGCCTCATGCTTGGGAACTCAGCCAGGCTCGTTCCCGGGGACAACGGCCCCATTCGCGTTCGCGCACACTCGTCATTCGAGGTTTCGCGGAGGCGCGCCGGGCAGTCGCAACCATGAGCACTCGCGAACCTAAGAACGACGATCGCGAGCTGGATCGCGAGAGCGTGCGATATCGCCGGGCCGCCCTCGAGGCCCTCGGGCAGTTGGAGTGGTGCATCAACTACCTCTACGGGCTGCGGAAGGCCGAGATCGCCCGTTCGCTCTCGCGGAACCGGCAAAAGATCATCCGGCGCGCCGGGTTCTAGGCGCAACTGCGCCCGCCGCCGCCGGGTTTACCACTCTGGGCCGCCCCGCTCGCTTGGCCAAAGGAGGACCACAGGCGCACGTGCCGCGTCAGCCGCTCATGTCGGTCAGCCCTTAGTCGCCAGTAACGACGTGCAGCTTCGGCCGGTTCCGTTCCGCCTCGAGGATCGCCGCCTGCCACCTCCCAGGCAGATCCTCGAAGCTGGCGGCCTCGAGCAGCGCCTCATGGAACTCCCGCCGCTACTGGTCGCCCATCTCCGAGAGCGGCAGGTAGCCGACGACCTTCTCGACGCGGCGGCTCAGCTCCGCGCTCGCCATTGGCAGAGCCTAGATCGAACGGGAATACTGGGCGGGCGATGTCGCAGGAGAACCTCGAGCTCGTCCATCGCTCGTACCGGTCGCTCGAAGAGCTGCGAGAGGCGAAGCCTTACGCCCTAGAGCACGCCTTCCGGGACTGCTTCGACGAAGGGCTCTAGGTGCGCATTCCTGATGCCCTATCCCGAGGGCGCGCAGATCTTCCGGGGCCGCGAGGGGCTGAAGCGCTGGGTGGCCTCGACCAAGGAGACTTGGGACGAATGGCGCTTTGAGCCGGAGCGCTTCCTCCATGCCGGTGACCAGGTTGTTGCGCTCGTGCGCGTCGTGGCGCGCGGAGTTCGAGCGGCGTCAGTCTCGACCGGGAGACCGCGCACCTGTGGACGCTCAGAGACCGCCGCGTGACTCGGTGCGAGGTCTACTTGGATCGCGCGGAGCCCTCGAAGCCGTGGGGCTGCGGCAGTGAGCCGCGCCGCTGTTTCCGCCCGCGTGCCGGGTAGCGGTGATCCAATGGCGGACCCGAACGGTTACGAGCGCGAGCTCGCCGCATACGAGAAGCAGCTGGCCCAGTACCTGCAGGAGAAGATCAAGCCGGGCTTGAGCCGCAGCACAATCCCCCTGGTGGCGCGTTCGATCGCGAAGGAGATCGCGCGGCGCGAGCCGCCGGAGGCGCCGGCACCTCCCGAGGGTCGCGGCGGTCCGGAGGGCGAGCAGCCGGACGGAGGCGGCGAGCCTCCCGACTTCGAGGCCGAGATGCGCGAGCTCCGGCCGAGCTCGGCGAGGACTGGATCCTGCGCTTCTGCGTGCAGGGCGACGACGCGTGGCTCACGGCCGAGAAGGAGGCCGAGGGCCAGTGCGTGGAGGCCCCGACGCCCAGGGACTCGTGCCGATCGTCGAGGCGATCAACGAGGGAGGGGGCCGGCGGCGCTGAGCTCCACCCGTGCGCTCCATGGAAGAAGGGGTGTCCGCATGACCATGAAACTGGTGATGTCGGCGGCCAAGGCGGAAGTGCGTGACCAGCGAGGTCCGACTGTCGGACCCGGTGATGCTGGGCAGCATCGCAAGCGACCGCTCACGCTAATCCTCGCGTGAGCTCGACCGCTCGGCGCGCCTCGCGCTCGTAGCGGTTCGCGCGGTAGCGGCTGCGATCTCGGCAGAAGGTGGAGGGTCGCGCGTACGACAGCCACACTCGTAGCGGCCGGTGCTGCAGCTGCCAGATATGGCAGAGCTCGTGCGTGATCAGGTCCTCGTCGAGGACCGGCCGCTTTAGGATGATCAGGTGCCTCGTCGCGTAGCCGCGGAAGCGGCGGAATCCTGGCACCCGAAAAAGCCAGGGCAACACTACGATCCTGACGCCACCGACGTCGACCGGGGCGCGGTAAAGGCCGAGCCGATCGAGGCGCGACCTTGCCCGCGCGAGCGCTTCGTGCCACTGATGCGATTCGAGCGGCCGCGCGCGCTGGCTCTCGCTCTCCATCAGCCCGGCCGGCGAGAGAACGACGGGTGCACCGGCGCAGCCTAACCTGCCCCGAAGGCGATCGCGACGGGCACGCCAGCGCTGTCGCCCGTGACGACCACCGCGGATACCCGGGTTGAGCGTCGCGAGCACCAGCGGTCCTTCGTTCGCGAGCTAGGGAGACGATCTCCGCGTCCCGCGTATAGAAGGACGCGATCTCTTTCGGCTCGAATCGCTGCCAGGCGGCGCACGCGCGGAGCACTAGTTCAACATTCTCCTGCGACGTCGCCTACTCCCGCAGATCCACGGCTTCGAGGGCCTCGCTTGGCTTGGCGAACCACTGGAAGCGCACTGCCTTCCCGTCGCGGATGGTCCAGACGGCGCCGTGTCGGTCCTCGATCTGAATGCCGCTTGCGCTCCCGCGTCCCCGCATTGGCGCTATCACCGCGACGCGGTCGCCGGCATCTATGAAGCGCTCGACGTCCATCCGGAAATCTCCGATTGTGTCGTCGAGCTTTTCGATGCTCGCGGTAAAGGCCTCGATGCCCGTCCGGTTGCCCGTTCGATGGCATCCCTTGGGTTTCCACTCGATATCGGGGTCCAGCAGGTTCGCCTTTGCTGGGGAGGAGCCCGGCGCCCAATTGGTGTAGATGCGGCGCACGATCTCCACGTTTCTCTTGCGACATCGCCTACTCCCGCAGTCCGGCGGCTTCGAGGGCCTGCGTCTTCGTGTTGAAAATGCGCAGTCGGACGAGCTTGCTGTCTTCCACCGTGGCCGCGTACGCGACGAGAGCCTCGACTGCCACGCCGCTTGCTCGGCCGGTCCCGCGGTGGCGCGTGACCGCGACCACGTCGCGTCCGGCATCGATCAGTTCCTTCAGCTCTATGCGGAGGTCATCGAATTGGCTCGCCCAATGCTCGTAGGCCATTGCCAGCCCGGCATGACCGGAATAACTAGCCGCACCGGGAAGCGCGGGCCCTTCGTGCGTCTCGATGGCGGGATCGACGTACTGGAGCGCCGCTCCATGTTCGCCTAGACCGACGAGCTCGCACCAGCGCATGACGACCTCCAGTTCCGGTGCGACATCGCCCGTCCAGTTCCCCGGTGGCGTCTTGCACGAGCTGCGCTCGCTCTGAGGGCAGCAATGGTCCGTCTACATGGCCGTTCGCCCGGCTGCTCCTTCGCGATTACGTAGCCCTTCTCACGGGCCGCTGCAGACTTCGCCTAGCGCCCCTAGCCGGCGGACCGGGCGGGCGGACTAGGGGAGGTCCGCCTGCTCTGGCCGCTGGAGAAGGCGATGCCGAAACGCGCCGCTCGGGACGCGCTCAGCCGCCCTCTGTAGGCGGCCTCGGCCGCCCAGCGCGCTACCCCCCGCGCCCGCGGAACAGCTAGCCGGAGGCCGAGGCCCCCGCATCACGCGCCATGTTGGCGGTTGACATGTGTCACGACGTGCATCTCGGGAAGCAGCGCGCCAGCAGAAGGTCCCTTAACCACCGCTCTTAGACCAGCTCAGGAGGTCTGTTTCATGGAAGCCGCCATCACAGATCGAGACATCAAGGTCCGCAAGGTCACCGCTTGGCAGCCAAGCTGGACCGAAAGCGCGCCGGGCGAGCCCGGGACCTACTCCTTCCAGCTCATCCTCGACCAGGGCGCGGAGGAGTACGTGCTGCGCCTGACCGAGGATGACGCGGACAACCTGTTCGATTGGCTCACCGCGAGCAGCGAGGTGTACTTCGACCTGGAGCGCAAGGTCCTGATATTCGGCCCGCGAGCAACGGGCTGAGGCGCGACCAGCAGCGCTCGCGGCGGTGACGGGCTGTCCCCCGCCGCGCGGTCCGTGCAGCTTCAGGCGGCTCCGAGCGACAGCACGGTGGCGGTGAGCACGGCCGCCATCGCAAACTCAAGGGCGGTGAGCGCCACCGCCGGGAAACGCCGTCCCAGGGTGGCCTGGCGCCAATCTCACCTCCGGCGCTCGCCGCGCGGCCCAGCGGTCCAGCTCATCCGGCACGGCTCGGCTCCTCGCGGCCCTGCTGCAGACCCATCCGCTCCTCCAGCCGCTCGAGCCGCTCGCGCAGCTCGCGGTTCTCCTTCTCGAGCTTCTCGCGGTCGCCGTTGTCTCCCTCCACCGCCTGCAGCGACGGGTCCGTCTCCCAC
>JBKGUS010000466.1:0-6548 GCA_046462295.1 Thermoleophilaceae bacterium
ATGAAGCTGATCTGTCGCCCGTCCTACGAGATGACCTCCGCCGTGATGGGTAGCCCGTTCGACTACCCTCTTAGTAGCCGCATGGACGAGAACGACGCGATCTTCGTCCTGGATAACGTCCTGATCCCTTGGGAGAACATCTTCGTCTACGGCGACGTGGAGAAGTTCAACGGCTTCTTCCCGCGCTCGGGCTTCGTGCACCGCCTCGGCGTGCAGGCCTGCACCCGCCTGGCGGTCAAGCTGGACTTCATCGCCGGATTGCTGCTCAAGGCGACCGAGGCCACCGGTGTGGCCGAGTATCGCGGCGTGCACGTGAACGTAGGCGAGGTCATCGCCTGGCGCAACCTGTTCTGGGGCTTGAGCGATGGAATGGCCAACAACGTGCAGCCGTGGAACGAGGGCTACGTGCTGCCGAACATGAACACGACGATGGCCTACCGGATGGTCATGACCGTCGCCTACCCGCGCGTCAGGGAGATCATCGAGCAGGTGGTCGCCAGCGGCTTGATCTACCAGCCATCCGGCGTACGCGACTTCAAGTCGCCGGAGCTGCGCCCTTACCTGGACAAGTACGTGCGCGGCTCCAACGGCCTCGAGGCGGAGGAGCGCATCAAGCTGATGAAGCTGCTGTGGGACGCTATCGGCACCGAGTTCGGGGGGCGGCACGAGCTGTACGAGCGCAACTACGCCGGCAGCCACGAGACCATTCGCTTCGAGCCGCTCTACGTGGCTCAGCAGAGCGGTCTGACGGACCATATGAGGGGGCTCGTCGAGCAGTGCATGTCCGAGTACGACCTCGACGGCTGGACCGCATCGGACATGATCAGCCCGGACGACGTCAACTTCTTCACCAACGGCCACCACCACAGGTTCGACGGGAGCGCTCAGCAGTAGTGTCGTAAGGCGCGAATCACCGGTCGCCCACGGCTCGTAGCTCCGCTCAAGGAGGCGGGATGGAAACCACACCGGAGATCGACCCCCGTCACTTCCGCGCGACGATGGGGCGTTTCGCCACGGGCGTGACGGTGATCACCGTCGGCCACGGAGATCACCCCCACGGGATGACCGCCAACGCCTTCATGTCGATCTCGCTCGATCCGCCGCTGGTTCTGGTCTCGGTAGACCGGCGGGCGCGCATGAACCAGCACCTGGGCATGGGCATCCGCTACGGGGTCAATGTTTTGTCGGAGCAGCAGGAGGCGATCAGCCGCCACTTCGCCGGCCGGCCGGTCGATGGGCTGCGAACCGAGTTCGTCTGGCACCGGGACACGCCCCTGATCGGGGGGTGCGTTGCGCACGTGGTCGCGCGGGTGGTCGACGTCCACCCCGCCGGAGATCACACGCTCTACATCGGGCACGTCGAGTACCTGAACTGGTGGGAGAAGCGCCCGCTGCTCTTCTTCTCCGGCCAGTACGAGCAACTGATCACACACTACATCTCCGACGACTTGAGCTGGTTCTCTTTGCGATGAAGCTCGTTTTTCCGATGGAAGGAACCGCGCGCCTACAAACAAGGTCGCCGCCGCGAGAGCGAGCACGCGGACAGGAAGCTCCGGCGTGAACCCGCGCCGCAACAAACAGCAAAGGAGGAGACGACATGACGGTGACCACAGGGACGATGACCGACGAGCAGCGCAAGTCGGTGGCGCTCGAGTACCTCAAG
Source organism: Thermoleophilaceae bacterium (assembly GCA_046462295.1). Classification (GTDB taxonomy): domain Bacteria; phylum Actinomycetota; class Thermoleophilia; order Solirubrobacterales; family Thermoleophilaceae; genus JACVRW01. The sequence goes on from JBKGUS010000466.1 coordinate 1,664, forward strand.
GCGTTCGACAACGGTGGGGTGACGTCTAGTGGCGACAGCATCCTCGACCTCTTCGCCGACGACGCGCAGGTCTACTTTCCGAAGTGGGGTCTGGCCAACGGCAAGGATGAGATCGGCCAGCTCTTCGGCGATGTCGGGGAGACAATCCATACCATCACCCACGACTATGCGTCGTTCAACTGGATCTTCTCGGGTACGGACACGTTGGCCGTCGAAGGTACCAGCTTCGGTGAGCACCGGCACGGTCCATGGCGGGCCGGTCATCCCGAGTGGTCCGCGGGCCGGTGGTGCGACGTCTTCGAGATCCGCGACTTCAAGATACAGCGCTGCTTTATCTACCTGGATCCCGACTACGCCGGCGCCGACACCGAGCGGTATCCGTGGTTGAGGGAGACGGCGCCTGCTACCTGACAATCCCGCCGGAACTTCCGCTCGGATGCTCCAGAGCGCGTATACTGACCACCCTGGTACGCGAGATGTAGCGCCGCTCTGACGTGCGCTTCGGTCTCGCGACGATGTGCATAGGGGTCGGGCATCGCCATGATGCTGGAGATCTGAACGAGGGAGGAGAACCGCGCGTGGCACAGCAATCGGGCATCAAAGCCGCCGGGTACCGGCGCGACGACGTCGATCCTCCTTACCTGTACCCCGACTACAAGGCGACACGCCTGCGAGCACCCGGGCGGCCGCTCACCATCCTGCCCCATACCCTCTCGGAGATCACCGGTCCCGTCTACGGCCACGGGCGGGTTGGACCCCTCGACCACGACCTCACGCGCCAGCACGCGGGCGAGCCCCTCGGGGAGCGCATCATCGTTACGGGGCGCGTGCTCGACGGCGACGGGCGGCCCGTCCGAAACAGCCTCGTCGAGATCTGGCAGGCCAACGCCGCCGGGCGCTACGTGCATGCGGGCGACAGGCACCCGGCGCCGCTGGACCCCAACTTCACCGGCGCCGGCCGGTGCCTCACCGACGGCGAGGGCCGCTACCGCTTTCTGACGGTCAAGCCCGGTGCCTACCCGTGGGGCAACCACGACAACGCCTGGCGGCCGGCCCACATCCACTTCTCGCTGTTCGGAGAAGCCTTCGCGACCCGGCTCATCACCCAGATGTACTTCCCCGGAGATCCGCTCTTCGAGCAGGACCCGATCTTCCAGTCGGTGCGCGACCCCAAAGCGCGCCAGCGTTTGATCTCCTCCTTCGACCTGGAGACGACCGAGCCGGAGTGGGCGCTGGCATACCGCTTCGACATCGTCCTCCGTGGCCGCGCCACGACGCCGATGGAGAACCACAAGTGACGCCCGAGCCCACGCCGTCGCAGACCGTCGGTCCCTTCTTCCACTTCGCGCTTTTGGAGGAGGATCGGTCGAAGCTCGTTTCTCCCGACCACCCTTCGGCCATCCGGATCGGAGGCACGGTTTACGACGGCGCGGGCGAGGTCGTGCCCGATGCGATGCTGGAGATCTGGCAGGCCAATGCCGCCGGCCGCTACGCGCATCCCGAGGACACTCGCGAGGACCTGCCGCTCGACGAGAACTTCTCCGGTTTCGGGCGCTGCGGCACCGATGCTGACGGGAGTTTCGAGTTCGTCACGGTCAAGCCGGGACCCGTTCCTGGCCCCGATGGCCGGCCACAGGCGCCGCACATCTCGGTCTCGGTCTTCGCCCGGGGCCTGCTCAAGCGCCTGGCTACCCGCGTCTACTTCCCCGACGAAGAGGCGGCCAACGCCGCCGACCCGGTCCTCACCTCGATCGAAGATGGGGATCTGCGTTCGACGCTCGTTGCTCGCTCCGTGGACGGCGGCCTGCGCTTCGACGTCTATCTGCAGGGCGACCGGCAGACTGCGTTCCTTGAGGTCTGAGTCCCTGTTCGGGCCGATCTTCGTCCCGGATGAGATCCGGGAGGCGGTCGGAGGTCGCGCCTGGCTTCAGGCGATGCTCGACGCGGAGGCGGCGCTGGCGGTCGCGGAAGCCAGAGCGGGCTTGATCCCACCCGATGCGGCAAAGACGATCGCCGAGTGCTGCGACGCGGACCGCTTCGATCCCGAGGAGATCGGACGCGAAGGCCGCGCCGCGGGCAATCCGGCCGCGCCGCTCGTGAAGGCGCTCACCGCCGCCGTCCCCGATGAGGCGGCACGCCACGTACACAGGGGAGCCACGAGCCAGGACATCGTGGACACCGCCGCGATGCTCGTCGCCCGTAGGGCGCTCGACCTGATCCTTATCGATATCGATGGGGTCGCGGCGGCGTGCGCGCGGCTCGCCGATACCCACCGCGCGACCATCATGGCCGGCCGCACTCTCCTCCAGCAGGCGCTCCCGATCACGTTCGGACTCAAGTCCGCCGGCTGGCTGGTCGCCGTACTCGAGGCCCGACGCCGGCTTCTCACCGTGCGCGCGTCGGGGCTGGCCGCGCAGCTCGGAGGAGCAGCCGGCACGCTCGCCTCTCTCGGCTCGAATGGGTTGCGGGTCCTGCACGAGTTCGCGCGGGAGCTGGATCTCGCCGAGCCCGTCGTCCCGTGGCACACCGCGCGGCTCCGGATCGCCGAGCTGGGGAGCGTCCTGGCGCTGGCCGCGGGCGTCCTGAACAAGCTGGCGCTCGACGTCATCTTGCTGGCTCAGACCGAGGTCGCCGAGGTGGCCGAGCCGTCGGACGGCGGCTCCTCGACGCTGCCGCACAAGCGCAACCCCGTGCTCGCCACCACTGCCGTCTCCTGTGCGCGCCGGGTGCCGTCGCTCGCGCAGACGTTGCAGGCTGCGATAGCGCAGGAGCACGAGCGCGCCGCGGGCGCCTGGCACGCCGAGTGGGAGGCGTTGAGCGACGCGCTCGCCCTGACCGGTGGCGCCGCCGCCGCGACGCGCGAGGCGCTGGAGGGCCTGCAGGTTCATCCCGAGCGCATGCGCGCGAACCTCGACGCTACCGAGGGCCTCCTCCTCGCCGAGCACGTGACGACGATCGTGGCGGGACGGCTCGGCCGGCTGGAGGCCCACGAGCTCGTGGAGGCGGCCGCTCGTCGAACGTTCGAGCGCGGAACGTCCCTGCGCAAGGAGCTTCTGGCGGAGCCTGTCTTACGCGAGGTGCTCTCGAGCGAGGAGATCGACAGCGCCCTCGATCCGGCGCAATACCTCGGGTCGGCGGAGGCATTCGTCGACCGGGCTCTCGACCTGTACCGCAAGGAGGTTCCAGCATGACGGCAGGCGCCACCGTCGAGTTGCACCACCTGCTCGAAGGTCCCGAGGACGCGCCCATGCTGGTCATGGCGAGCTCGTTGGGTACCACGCTGCGCATGTGGGACGATCAGGCACCCGCGCTGCAGGTCCGCTTCCGCCTGCTGCGCTACGATCACCGCGGCCACGGAGGTTCCCCCGTCCCGCCCGGACCGTACAAGATCGAAGACCTCGGGCGGGACGTCCTGGCGCTCCTCGACCGCTTGGATGTCGAGCGTGTCTCGTTCTGCGGCCTGTCCATCGGGGGGATGGTCGGCATGTGGCTGGCCAGCCAGGCCCCGGAGCGCATCGAGCGCCTCGTGCTGTGCTGCACTTCGGGCCGGCTCGCGCCCGACGCGTACGATTCTCGTGCTCGGACCGTCCGGGCGAACGGCCTGGAGGCTATTGCAGAGACGGTGCTGGAGCGCTGGTTCACCCCGGCGTTCCGTGAGAGTCGCCCCGAAACGGTCGAATGGGCCGGGCGCATGCTGCTAGGCACGCCCGCCGAGGGCTACGCGGGCTGCTGCGAGGCGATCCGGGACATGGACCTGAGCGGCAGGCTCGGCGAGATCCGCGCTCCCACGCTCGTGATCGCCGGCGCCGACGACCCCGCGATCCCGCTCGATCACGCGGAGCTGATCCGCGACTCGATCCCCGACGCACGTCTTTTGGTCATCCCCCTCGCGGCGCACCTGGCCAACGTCGAGCAGCCCGAGACGGTTACGCAGGCGATTCTCGACCATCTAGTCCCGGTCCAAGATCGCGGCATGCGGGTCCGCCGCGAGGTGCTCGGGGACGATTACGTCGACGCTGCCGTTGCGCGCACGACCGACTTTACCGCAGACTTTCAGGACCTGATCACGCGCTACGCGTGGGGTGAGATCTGGACGCGTCCCGGTCTGGACCGGAGGACGCGCAGCGCCATCACCCTGACCGCGCTGGTGGCGCAAGGCAGGCTCGAGGAGCTGGAGATCCACGTCCGCGCAGCGCTGCGCAACGGTCTGAGCCCGGACGAGATCAAAGAGGTCCTGCTCCACAGCGCTATCTACTGCGGGGCGCCGGCCGCCAACTCCGCCTTCGCCGTCGCCCAGCGCGTCCTCGCCGAGAGAGGCGGTTGAACTCCTGCGAGCCCGACGCGCGCTTGACGCAAAAGTCGGCGGCGCCGTACACTCCAATACGGAACAACGCGCGGTCGTCACGCGAAGGGTGGGAAAGGGAGGCGAGCGCACACGGATGACCCGCCGCTCACGGGCGGGGTGGATCCAATCTCTCACCCACGTTACCAGCGCCGCTTTCCTCAACAGGCTCACGCGGAAAGGACGGGGATGTCGGAGTTCAGAAGGACGCCTCTGCACGAGATGACGCGGGAGCTGGCGGCGACCGCCAGAGGAGAGCTGGCCGCCACCCTCGTCGTCCGCGGCGGAACGCTGGTGAGCGTGACCTCGGGCGAGATCCTGCCCAACACGAGCGTCGCCGTGCAGGGCCCGCGAGTTGCGTACATAGGGCCCGACGCGAGCCACACGATCGGGGACGAGACCCGAATTATCGAGGCGGAGGAAAGGTATATCGCTCCCGGCTTTCTCGACGGCCACTGCCACATCGAGAGCAGCCAGATCACCGTCACCCAGTTCGCGAGAGCGGTCCTCCCTCTAGGCACCACCGGCGGCTTCTTCGACGCA
>JBKGUS010000467.1:0-18344 GCA_046462295.1 Thermoleophilaceae bacterium
GCGCTGCGGCCCGACTTCGTCGTGACCGTCGGGTACAAGTGGCTGCTCGGCCCGTTCGGCCTCGGCTATCTCTATGCCGGCGAGGAGCACCGTGAGGGCGAGCCGCTCGAGGAGAACTGGATCCTGCGCGCGGGCTCGGAGGACTTCGCGCGCTTGGTCGACTACCGAGACGAGTATCAGCCGGGAGCGCGCCGCTTCGACGTCGGGCAACGCACGAACTTCGAGCTGACACCGATGGCCATAGCGGCGCTCGAGCAGCTGCTCGACTGGGGGATCGAGGGTGTAGCCGAGCGGATGGCCTCCCTGACCGGGCAGATCGCTGCGCGCAGCGAGGAGCTCGGCCTAGATCCCCTGCCCGTTGACCGGCGCGGCCCACACATGCTCGGCATCCGGTTGGCGGACGCCGGCTCCGCGGATGTGCTCGCGGCGCTCCGGGCGGTGAGCTGCTTCGCCGCTGTGCGTGGCGATGCGCTGCGTATCTCGCCCCATCTCCACGTGACGCCAGCCGACGTGGAGCGCCTGTTCGACGGGCTCGGCAAGGCATTGGCGTGACTACGCTCGGTCCCTGCCTGCACGCGGTCCGTGCGGCCGGGCTGGTCTTCTGCTCGGGATGACGCTCGAGGACGAGGCGGAGGCGCTCGAGCTCGCAAACGACTGGGAGTACGGGTTGGCCGGGATGCTCTGGACGCGCGACCTCGACCGCGCCGATCGGATGGCGGAGCAGTGGCGGACCGGACGATGATCGATCTCACCGACAAGGTGCTGCTCGTCACCGGAGCCGCACGTGGCATCGGCGCGGCCTGCGCCCGCACAGCGGTCAGCTGCGGGGCCGACGTGGTCATCCAGGACGTGCTCGAGGAGCCCGCGCGGGCGCTGGCCGCCGAGCTCGGCGAGAGCTGCCATCTGATCGTGAGCGACCTCGCCCACCCCGAGAGTGCGGCCGAGCTCTGGGCGGAAGCCACCGCTTGGCGCGGCCGCATCGACGTGCTCGTCAACAACGCCGGGATCTACGAGCCCGCGAGCGTCGACGATGACCTGAACACCTGGCTGCGGGCCTGGGATCGCACCCTCGCAATCAATCTGGTCTCGCCAGCGTCCCTCTGCCGCGAGGCGATCCGCGCGTTCAGGGCCTCCGGTGGCGGCACGATCATCAACCTCGCGAGCCGCGCGGCGTTCCGCGGCGAAGACCCCGAGTACATGCACTATGCCGCTTCCAAGGCGGGCGTCGTGGCGATGACCCGCACGATCGCCCGGATGTTCGGGAGGGACAACATCGTGGCTGTCGCGATCGCCCCCGGATTCGTGCGCACCGAGCTCAACCGGGTCTTCTTCGACCGGCTCGGGGTTGAAGCCGCCGAGGCCGAGACTGCCCTGGGCGACATCGCTGAACCCCAGGACATCGCGAACACGATCGTCTTTCTGGCCTCTGGGCTGGCGCGGCACGCCACGGGCGCCACGTTCGACCTCAACGGCGCGAGCTATGTCCGTTGAGCGCGACGCCGCGTCGCCGGCCGGTCCGGTCGATCTCGAACCGGGCGGGCTGGCATTCCGATCGTGACGTCAGGCACTCTCGCGGTGGACCGCGACGGCCGCGACGACCAGGCCGACGCCGACCAGCTCGATCGGCGACGGGGTCTGCGCGAGCACGACTAGGCCGATGACCGTCGCCGTCGCCGGGAGCAGCGACACCATGAGGGAGTAGGTGGCTCGGCTCAGCCGCGACATCGCGAGCTGATCGAACAGGTAAGGGATCACCGACGACGCCACGCCCACCCCGACACCGGCAGCCAGAGCGACCGGATCGGCGAACGCCGGGACGGCATCCCACGCCGCGATCGGCGTCACGGCCAGCGCGGCGATCACCATCGCTGCGGCGAGCCCGTCGATCGAGCCGACGGCGGCGCTGCGCGAGAGCCGATGCGCCAGCATGACGTAGAGGGCGAAGAGTGCCGCGTTCGCGAACGTGAAGGCGAGGCCAACCGGCTGGGCCGTGAGCTGCACCTCTGACAGCAGGGCAACGCCGCCTACTGCAAGCAGCAGCGCCACGGCGTTTCGCGGAGTGCGAATCCCTAGTGCCGCAAGTGCAACCAAGGGCAGGAACTCGATCGCGGCGACGGTCCCGAGCGGCAGCCGGCCGATGGCCAGGTAGAAACAGCAGTTCATCGCCGCAAGCACAACGCCGAGCCGCACCAGGAGATCGCGCGTCTCGCGGTCGGTGGCGAGCAGCGCCCGCCACGGCCTCCGCCAGACGGCGAAGATCGCGGCGGCGCTCACGATCCGCATCCACGTCACCCCGAGCGGCCCCACCCGCGCGAACAGCAGAACTGCGAAGGCCGGTCCGAGGTAGTGAAACGCGGCGCTTCCCATGAAGTACACGTGCGGCGGGAGCCGGATGGCCGGCACCCGCGGGCCTGCACGCTGAGGAGCGATCACCGGGATCGCTGGTGACCCGCGGGTAAGAACACAGTCTGCGGGTCTGCACCGGCGGCCACCGCTCGGCGCTGCTCGAGCTCCTCGCCGGCGCGGCGACGGGCGAGCTCGGCGATCTCCTCGAGCCTGTCCGGAGGAACGAACACCGCGCCGCTGGCATCCGCCACGGCAACGCAACCGGGCTCGACAAGGTCGCCATCGAGCTCCACCGGCTCGTTGACAGCCGCAAGGCGCAGCCGGCCCCGGATCGCGGCCGGGAATGCGCCGCGGGCGTACGTTGGAAATCCGAGCGTGCGCAGGCCCTCGAGGTCGCGTACGGCTCCGTTGACGAGTGCGCCGGCCACGCCGTGGTGGCGAGCTGCAGTAGCGAGCACCGATCCCCAGCACTGGAGATCGATCCGGCCCCCGAGGTCGACGAACACGACGCCGCCGCGCGCCGCGGGGATCAGGCGCAGCAGGTCCGGCAGAGGCGTCGCCTCAGGGTCGGCAGTCGGCTCCAGCCTGAAGCTGCTGACCGTGCCGGCCACTGCGGGACACGCCTCCCAAAGTGGTCGCAGCGCGCCGCTGCGCACGACGTCGATGTTCAGCTCGTCGCATGCATCCGAGACGTCACAGGCGTTCACGCGACACCGATTATACTGGTGTTGCAATGCCTGCCCAAACCGACGCGTTGTTTCGCTGGGGGCTCGGCCACCTCACGCTCGAGTTCGTGGCCACACTGGCCCACCGCTTCGGGAACCCGACCGAGCGCCTGCGCGAACCCTCGGACTTGGAGCGCTGGCTGGAGCAGGCCGGTCTCGCGCAATCCTCGCGCTGCGACGAGCAACTCCTCGCGGAAGCGCGTGAGCTGCGCGAGGCGATCTACCGGGTGCTGGACGCCGCTCGACGACCCGGCGCTCGGCCCAAGCCCGCCGACGTCGGGGTGATCAACAGATGGGCGGCGCGACCCGTCCGTTCACCTCAGATCGGCCCAGGCCTCGTCCGCGGCTCGACCGGGCCCGCGGCCAGCCGTGCCGCGCTCGCCGAGCTGGCGCGCCGGAGCGTGGAGCTGATAACCGGACCCGAAGTCGACCGCGTGCGCAACTGTGCCAACAAGGAGTGCTCGCTGCTCTTCATCGACCGATCACGTCCGGGCCGCCGGCGCTGGTGCTCGATGGACCGTTGCGGAAACGCCTCGAAGACGGCTCGATACCGTCGTCGGACCCGTGCCGGACGCGGGAAGGTGTGAGGCGCCGTCGCGCCGCCACCGGGCGACGATCCTATGTTCATTAGTATGTGCGTGTGGCTGCTTCCGACGCGTGCGAGCTCCTCTGTCTCGACCTGGAGAAGGCGGAGCGTCTGCGGCATGAACGTCTGGCGCTCGCGGTGGCCGAACCGCTCGCCGCCGCTGCGAAGGCACTCGGCGATCCCACGCGGCTGATGCTCGCGGCAGCGCTGCGCGACGAGGACGAGCTCTGCGTCTGCGACCTGGCCTGGGTGGTCGAGCGCTCGCACAAGCTCGTCTCCCACCACGTGCGTCAGCTGCGCGCCGCCGGCCTGGTCCATTCGCGGCGCGACGGCAAGATGGTGATGTACTCGCTGACCGACCGCGGCCGAGAGCTGTTGGACACCGTTCAGGGCGGCGCTCGGACCGGGGCATGAGCGACATCGCCGTCGAGCTCCAGGCTCGGCCAGGCCCGCGGCCGGCCGCGATGGAGCGCGGGGAGTGGCTGCGGCTCGCCGCCCGCGCCCGGCTCCTCTCGTGGGTGTCCCTCGTATACATGGCGCTCGAGGGCGCCGTGGCGATCGTCGCGGGCCTCGTCGCGGGTTCGGTGGCGCTGATCGGATTCGGCATCGACAGCGCCATCGAGGGGTTTGCGAGCCTGGTGATCGTCTGGCGCTTCACCGGGTCCCGCCTTCTGTCCGATGGGGCGGAGCGACGCGCGCAGCGTCTCGTGGCGATCCAGTTCTTCCTGCTCGCCCCGTACGTGAGCTTCGAGGCGATTCAGGCGCTTGTCGCGGGCGAGCGGCCCGACGCGAGCTGGGTCGGGATCGGGCTCGCGACCACGAGCCTTGCCGTGATGCCGCTGCTCGGTCGCGCCAAGCAGCGCATCGGCCAGCGCATGGGTTCCGTCGCCACCCGAGGCGAGGGCCAGCAGAACATGCTCTGCGCCTACCTGTCCGCCGCGCTGCTGGCGGGTCTGCTCGGCAACGCCGTGCTGGGCGCCTGGTGGCTGGATCCAGCCGCCGCGCTTGCGATCGCGGGCGTGGCGCTCAAGGAAGGAGTCGAGAGCTGGCGCGGTGACGGTTGCTGCGCGCCGTCCGTCGAAGTGCACTGCGCGGACGACCACTGCGACTGACCGAGGCCTAGGGGTGACAGGCCGGCCGTCAACACCGGGAGCCGGCCGCTGTCCGCCGCCCGACAGCGGGCGCGCAATCGGCGGGCATCCCGTGCGTGTCTGGCCGTGACTCGGGGATGCCTGCCTCACTGCCCCTACCAAGGAGGTTGCGATGACCGTGTCAAGCCACCAGACCGTCCGGCTGGCGCGCGGAAAGCACGACCGTCCGGAGCACGGCGTGTGCGTGATGGAGCTCGCGTCAATGCTCGCCGGCGAGCCGTTCACGGACAGCCCGCGTTCGGTATGCCCGGTGCTCGGCTGCTTCCTGCTCGCGTACAACGACCTCGTCGACGACGATCGACGCCAGGATCTGTACTGGGCTGCGGCCGCCGTCGTCGGCACGCGCGCCGACCGCTGCTTGGAGCGCGAGCGGGCCCGGCTCTGCCTCGAGGCGCTGGAGCAGACGTCGGGGTTGCGCCGGCGGTGGATGTTGTGGCGGCCGCGCCGGACCGCGGCACAGGCGGCTCGCGTGCTCGCGCGCGGCGGAGCGGACCAGCACCGCCAGGCGCTCGAGCTGCTTCGCCACATGATCGCCGCGGGGTGCGACGGGCGGCCCGCACGGCCGGCGCACAGGTCGAGCCATCCACAAGGGGATACACAGGTGGCGCGGTAGCCGAGGGGAGGTCGCCCGACGGCCCAGCATTTCGGGGTCGCGCTGCCCGTCGCCCCGCGAACACGTCCGCGTGAGCGCGGCCCGCACCGGGTACGAGCGGCGGTGTCGCACTCCAACGGCAGGTCGTACGCCCCGATAGCGGACTACGGGCTCATCGCGGACTGTCACTCCGCGGCGCTCGTCTCCAGCCGAGGCTCGATCGACTGGTGCTGCCTGCCGCGCGTCGATGCCGGGAGCGTCTTCGCGAGGCTGCTCGACTGCGAGCGCGGGGGGTACTGCTCGATCGAGCCGCTCGACGCGGACATCTCAGTCTTCCGCGACTACATGCCGGACACGCTCGTCCTGACCACCACGTTTCGAGTGCACGGGGGCGAGGCTCAGGTGTGGGACTGCTTCCTGATGCCACCGGACGGCCACCGAAGCGACGATCGCCGTCTGTTGCGGGTCGTGGAGGGTCGGCGCGGCGTGGTTCGGGTCGGCGTGCGCGTAGCCCCACGCTTCGACTACGGCGACGTGAAGCCCTGGATCAGGCGACACGGGACCGATCTCCTCAGCGCGACGGGGGGCGACGACGCCCTGCTCGTCTGGAGCGACAGTCACCTCGAGCCCGACGACGACCTGATGCACCTCGAGGCAGAAGTCGTGGTCCGTCCCGGCGACCGGGTACGTCTGCTGCTCACCTACCGGCGGCCAGAGCAGCTCGAGGATCCCGACCTCGAGGCCCCGCAGCCGGCGACGATCGATCGCGCGCTGGACGAGACGATCGAGTGGTGGCGGAGCTGGAGCGCGCAACTCACCGCGCTCGGGCCGGACGCCGCGTCGGTGCGGCGTTCTGCGCTGGTCCTGAAGGCGCTCGCCTACCCGCCCACGGGCGCCATCGCGGCGGCGGCCACGACGTCGCTGCCGGAAGCCCCCGGCGCCGGCCGCAACTGGGACTACCGCTACAGCTGGATCCGCGACTCCGTGCTCGCCACGCGCTCGCTGGCACACCTCGGTCTGGGGTCCGAGGCTGACTCGTTTCGCCGGTTCGTCGAGCGCTCCACCGCGGGCACCGCCGACCAGCTGCGCGTCCTCTACGGCATCGGCGGCGAGCGCCGCGTTCCCGAGCTCGACCTGGGGCACCTCGAGGGCTACCGTGGCGCGCGGCCGGTACGGGTGGGAAACGAAGCCGCGACACAGCTCCAGCTCGACGCCTACGGGCAGTTGGTCGTACAGAGCTGGAACTGGCACCTCCGCGGCAACTCCCCGGACGACGACTACTGGCGCTTCCTGGTGGGCCTGGTGGACGCCACGGTCGCGCGCTGGCGCGAGCCCGACGCCGGCATTTGGGAGTGGCGGACCGGACGCAAGCACTTCGTGCACTCCAAGGTGCTCTGCTGGGCGGCGACCGATCTCGGGCTGCGGCTCGCCGAGGAGTGCACATGGTCCGGACGGTCGACGCGATCATCGAGGAGCTCGACGACGACGGGCTTGTCCGTCGCTACGCGATCGATGATGGCCTCGCCGGACGCGAGGGCGCCTTCCTCTGCTGCTCCTTCTGGCTGGTGGAGGCGCTGGCTCGTCAGGAGCGCCAGGAAGAGGCGCGCCTGTACTTCGACCGCGTGCTTGCGACGGCGAACGGGCTCGGGCTGTTCGCCGAGCAGTACGACGCCTCCTCCGGTGAGATGCGCGGCAACTTCCCGCAGGCGCTGACCCACCTGGCGCATATCGAGGCGGCACTCGCGCTCGGCGAGCATGCCGACGCCGCACCCGGCGATTAAGCTGCGACGCGGCGAGACGGAGGCGCGTCGGCGCCGTACGCAGGCGGGACCAGCAGAAGGGGAATCGGCCAGATAGGGGCCGACCCGTCTCGCGCCGGCCGGGGCGCGCTCGGATGCCAACCCTCTACGGCGCGACTCGACGCGACAACCATCGCGGCCTGCCGGGCGTGAGCACTTGCTCGGAGGTCGTCGACAGACCCGGGGCGCATATGCGCGACGAACGCCGTCGTTCCCAATCGCTCCGCAACGCTGGCTGCCACGCCAAGCGTCGCTCGAGCGTCGTCCGAGCCGTCGAAAGCACACAGGAGATGACGGCGCTGCCGCGGAAGCCTTGCAATTGTCGGCCGCGCGGACGGAAGCACGACGACCGGGCAGCTGGCCCGCATCGCTACCTCCAGCGGGACGCCGCCAAGCGGCGCTCCCGAGCGCCCGGTGGCCACGACCAACAGCTGCGCTTGTATCTCTTCGGCTACCGCCACGAGGGCCGTCGCGGGATCCCCAAGCCTCACGGTGCAGGTGATGGGTCTGCGTTCCCGCTCGGCTTCGCTCAGCACGTCGCTCAGCCGCGCGTGGCCTCGTAGGGCGGCGCCTCGAGATCCACCGGGACCGAGCACGGCTTCCGCGCGTACGGCGACGAGCTGGGCCCCGAGTGCATCGGCCAGTCCGGCCGCGAACGCCGCCGCGCGACGGCCCGCGTCGCCGCCACCGATGCCGCACGCGACGGGGCCGATGGCGCCGTTCATCGCCATGCCGGAAGACTGGCCTGTCCCGTAACGCGCGCCCATGGGTGGCTGCGTGTATTTGCCAGGGGGTTCTTGTACGGAGGCTTCGCCAGCACGCCACGGTCCGGTCATGGCCCTGACAGGCGGCACATTCCAATGGCCAACCGCCACTACGGTGGCTGCAGCGTCATTTGGCGCCTCACCCGATGACTGAGGAGGTGAGCATCCGTGCTCGCGATCTCTCCGGCGGCGTCCGAGGCCATCCAGAACCTCGTCGCCGCATCCGACCTGCCACCGAGCTCGGGGGTGCGCATTTCAAGGCATCCTCAGGGGCCAGGCAGCTTCGCATTGTCGCTCGTCCCGGAGGCCGCGGAGGCCGACGCCGTCGTGGAGGAGCAAGGCGCCACGGTCTTCCTCGAAGACGAGGTGGTCCCGCTCTTGGATGACAAGACGCTCGACGCTCGGATCCAGGACGACCAGGTCACCTTCACGTTCGTCGGAGGCGGCCCCGGCGGGAGCGACACCCCTCCGTAGCAAGTCCAGAGCGCTTCGAAGCGTCACGGGCGGCCGGGCTCGTCAGATCGGCCCGATCGGCGCGGCCAGCAGGGCGGCCGTTGGCGGGATAGCCGCCCGGCTTGCAGCGGGACGACGAGCCGCGAGAAGGCGGAAGCCCCGCTTAGAGGCAAGCGGGGCTCCCGAACCGGAACCGGGGTAACTGCGTGACGCCGGACGTCGAGTAGGAGACCCCGGGTGGTCGCTTTGGTCTACCCGACCGGCGCCGGGCCGGCAACGGTCGTGTCAGCCAAGCGACACGGTGAGCCTAGGTCCGGCCGACCGCGGCTCGGTCCCGCCGATGCGCTGCCTGCCACCTCCGGACCGGCTCCAACAGCGGTCCACCGCGATCCAGTCTGTGCCTGCGTCTCGAGACCGCGCGTGGCGCAGCGATGACTTGCCGGAGACTGGTGCGCCGACCGGAAACGGCGTGACGTGCGGGATCCATCCGGTCGAGGATGGCGGTACTACCGCCGCCGGCGAATACCGGGTCGACCCCATCGTGTGCCCGGGGCGTCCACCATTGTCCGCCTCCTGACAGCCACGCGACCCGCCGGGCGATGCCGTGTTGCAGACACTCAATGATCAATCGACGAACGCGCCTGACTGCTCTCATCGCCGGAGTCGCCCTGCTCGTCTCAGCGGCGAGCGCCGACGCATCGCCCCGCCAGCTGGCGCTGATCCAGGACGACGCCGCCTTCGTGGAGGGGAGCCGCGGCGACCCGGGGGCGCTGTTGCGCGAGGCCCGGCACCAGCTTGGCGCGGACGTCGTGCGCGCGAACCTCTACTGGCGTGCCGTATCGCCGGCGCCGAGGGCGAACACGAAGCCGCGTGGGTTCGAGGTCGGGAATCCGTCCTCGCCGCGGTACCGGTGGGCGATGTACGACCACTTCGTCGCGAACGCCCGGGCGGCCGGTCTACGGGTCTACCTCACGATCACCGCTCCGACGCCGGACTGGGCGTCGCGGGAGCCGCGGCGCTGCCGCGAGGGTTGCATCTGGAAGCCGAACAGCCGCTTGTTCGGCAAGTTCGTGAAGGCGGTCGCCCGGCGCTACCGCGGACGGGTTCGCTATTGGTCGATCTGGAACGAGCCGAACCACTTCGGCTGGCTGCTGCCGCAGTACTCGCACCGTCACAGAGTGCGGTATTCGGCGCGGATGTACCGCTCGCTCTGGTATCGCGGCTACCGGGCGATTCGCCGTTACGACCCGGCCCGGCGGCGCTCCGTGCTGTTCGGCGAGCTGGCGCCGTTCGCGAGCCCACGTGCCTTCTTCCACTCCTCCATGTGCATCGATCGGCGCGGCCGGCCACTGCGAAGCCGCCGCCAGCGCTGTCCCCGCCGGCCGGTGAAGCTCCCGATCGGCGCGGTTGCCCATCACCCCTATCCCCACGCGGCGTCGGTCCATCCGCTGTCGCGTGTCCGGGGACGGTCGAACATCACGATCGCCTACCTGCCCCGGCTGAAGCGGTCGATGCACCTCGCCGCGCGCCGAGGGCGCATGCCGCGCGCTCGCTCGATCTTCTTGACCGAATACGGGATCCAGAGCCGGCCGCCGGACCCCTTCGGCGCCTCGCCGCGCCAGCAGGCCCGGTGGCTGAACGAGTCCGAGCGGCTCGTCTGGCGCGACCGCCGCGTGAAGTCGACCGCGCAGTACGAGCTGTTCGACGCGCATGCGTCGGAGCAGTTCAACACCGGCCTCCGGACCGCGCGTGGAGCGCGCAAACCTGCGTGGAAGGCCTACCGGATATCCCTGACGGCTACCCGCCTGGGCAGGCGTCGCGTGGAGATCTGGGGCTGGCTGAAGCCGGGGAGGGGCCGGCAGGTCGTGGAGGTGCGGGCACGTCGCCGGGGCCGCCACCCGTACCGCGTCGTCCGGCGCGTGCGCACAAACCCGCGCGGCATGTTTCGCATCGTCCGCCGTGGCAGGCTCGCGACGCGCCTCGTCTACAAGCTGCGTCACCGGAGCGGCGACGGGGCGTGGCACAGCAGGCACGCCGTGGTTCGGCGGCCGCTTCGCTACCGCCGCTGAGGTGAGTGATCCAGCGCGAGCTCGAACCAGACGGTCGTCGAGTCGTCGCTCCGCTCGATGCCCCAACAGCCGGCCATGCGTTCGACGAGGAGCAGGCCATAGCCGCCTTCGTCCGGTGGCCGGCGGCGATCGGGCGGCTGCCAGTGGAACCCAGGGCCCGGATCGCTGACAGACACCCGTATCCGGCCGGGCCAGCGCTCGACCGTGACGGTGAGGGGTTGCCCGTTGCGGGCCCCGCCGTGCCGCACGGCGTTGGTGACGAGCTCGGTCAGCAGCAGGGGCACCGTTGCCTCCGTCGGCGCCGAGAGCGGCGGGCCCAGCGCGGCGAGACGCTCGCGGGCGTCGGCCGCCGCCGCCGGGCCGCCAAGTAGCGAGAAGTCGGCCCGCTGCGCGGGCTCGGGCGAGGTCTTGCCCCGGCTCTTCCGCCGGGGCAGGACCCTCCCGAAGGTCAACGTCTGAAGACCCGCTCGCAGCCCCGCAGCAGGTCCCCTCGGTCGGCCCGGACCGTGTCGCGCCCGGTGCCGCAGTACACGACGTCCCGCTCGGTGTCCCGCGCATCGATCAGGTCGTCGCCGCCGCGGCCGAACAAACGGTCGCGGCCGGTTCCGCCGTCGACGCGGTCGTCACCGGCGTTGCCGGAGACGCCGTCGTCGCCTGAGCGGCCGTAGGCCCGGTCGTTGCCGGTCCCGGCCGACACCCGGTCGTTCCCGGCGTTGCCGGAGGCGCCGTCGTCGCCCGAGCGACCGAAGACGCGGTCGTCGCCGGCGCCGGCGGAGACGCGGTCGTCGCCCAGGTTGCCCGACAGCGCGTCGGCGCCGCCGCCGCCCAGTACGCGGTCCTCTCCGAACCCGCCCCGGACGACGTCCTCGCCGGAGCCGCCGCGGACGTGATCATGATCACGGCGGCCGTAGACCGTGTCCTTGCCGGAGCCGCCGTCCACGCGGTCGTCACCGGAGTTGCCCGAAACGGCGTCGTCGCCGGACCGGCCATAGACCCGATCGGGGTCCCCTCCGGCGGAGACGCGGTCGTTGCCCGCGTTGCCGGACAGCGCATCGTCCCCTGCGCCGCCGAACACGCAGTCGTCGGAGCCGGCGGCGCTGACCCGGTCGCCACCGCCCAGGGCAAGCACCTGTGCGCCCGCGGCGGTGCCGATGATCCTGTCGGCGCCCTCGGTGCCGGCCACCGCGTTGCCGCAGCGGTTCACGTAGACGAACACACCCTTCGCGCCGGCGAACACGACGAAGCTGCGCGCCACCGCCGGCTGCCCGAAGGCCGAGCGGGCGCGACGCGCGCCCCCGTTCACCGGGTTCTCTGTGAAGCCATCGGCCGCAAGTGGCTGGGCGTCCGACAGCCTCAAGACGAGCTGCCGTCCGTCGTCGGTCGTCACGTAGGCGAGCCCGGCCGAGAGCGCCGGCGTCGTCTGGCTGAAGCCGGTGCTCCCCGGATTGAGTGGCGACGCGCTGACCGACGCCGCATGCGCCAGAGTGGTCCCGTCGAGGAGATAGAGGTTTCGCCCCGTGGTCACCGCGACCCTCCCTGAGGTCGGCCCCGGCGGGACGGCTTCGACATCCGTTGCAAGCGCGGGCGCCGGCGCTCCGGCCAGAGCGGGGCTCGAAGCGGCCGTCGCGAGCGCCTGGGCGTTCCCGTTCTGGACCAGGCGGTGAGTGACCGTCGCGTCGCCGGTGCGAGCCGCGACGTAGACGACCTGCGCGCTCGTCACGCTGCCACCCGGCTTCGGCGGTGAGCCGTCTGGCTGGACCGGGACGCTGGCGGTCTGGACCTCGTCGCCGAGGTCGCCGGATGCCGGGCCGACGCTCAGGTCGGCCACCGCGAACGTCTTCAGGGCGCTGTCCGGCGCGCCGGCACCGACGGCCACGTAGTGCACCGGCGCACCGGCGGGATTCCGTAGCCAGAGAAGCGTCGGGCCGGCCAGGGGGTTCGCGTTCACGTCCTCCGTAGTCGTCACCGGTCCGAAGGTTGCGCCGCGTGCCCCCGCGTCGCCGACGGGCACGCGGAACACGCGCTCGTCGTCGCCGTTCTCGGCCACGAAGAACAGGACCCGGTCGCCGCCCGCATTCGGCAGGGTTGCGACGGGGGACGAGCGGATCGAGAAGCCCTCCGTCCCCTCGACCGGTACCTGCTTCACGAGACCGCCTCCAGAAGCGTCCACCTGTGCGATGGAGATGTCGCCGGTGGGGCTCTCGTCATCATCGTTGTGGACGACGAGCAGCTGGCCCAGCCCGGTGGCGGTCGACGTGTCGACCGGGCTCACGCCGGCGGGCGCGGCCGCCGCCGGACCCGGGCCGAAGACATCGGGCTCATTGGCGCCGTCATCGATGTCGATCCCGGCGTCTCCTCCGACTGGCGCGCCCGACTCGAGCACCCTGACGTGGACGCGACCGTTCGTCGTTGCGTACGCGAAGCGCTGGGTGCCGACAGCGCCGGTCGTCGCGACGATCGAGGAAGCCACGCCCCGGTCTCCGGCGTCCGCCTTGGAGTACAGAGCGCGCACCGGCGGCCCGCCGTCTCCAATCGGTTGATTGCCCGACCGTCCGGTGTCGCCGCCATATGACTGCCAGTCCGCCGCCGACGCGCCCGCCGCGACGGCGAGCGCGAGCGCCGTCGGCGCGGTCAGGAACCACCGGCGACGAAGAACCTTCGCCCTCATGTCTCTCCCGGTGTCGAGATCGCTTGCTCGTTTCGCAACCGGGACGGCGGGGTCGGGTTTCGGAGGGCTGTCAGCGCCCTGACACGGGTCGGTGTCGAGCCCGCGCGCGGTTACGGGCGTAGCGATCGCATTCCGAATGGAGCACAGCCCCGCGGGCCCACGTGGAGTCGTCACCGGCGAACACGCTGGTGCCGCAGACCGGGCAGCGGATCCGAAGCCACTTCGGCACGGCGAACGAGGCGGTCAGCTGCGGGACCATCCCTGTAACAAGGCGCGCAGAGCCGGATCGCTGTGGCGGTGGCGCGCAACGTGTCAGGCTCCCGACTGTCAGGCCACGATGTCGGCGACCTCGTAATGCCCGCTCCCACCGTCTAGCAGGGCATCGGCCGGCAACACCACCACCGGGACACGGGCCTCGGCGGCCAGCGGGATCGCGACCGACCCAAGGATGGCTGATCCGAGCTTGCCGCGGCCCCGCGAGCCCACGACGAGCAATCCCGCGCCTGTCTCATCGGCGACCCTCATGAGCCCTTCCACCACCGGCGAGGAAATCACGCATCGCCTCGCCTTTACGCCGGCTTCGGTCACCGCATGCTCCAGCGTCGCCTCGGCAGCCTCGCTCAGCGCCGGCATAACTGGCGGCATGACGGCCGCCGGGCCGGGTGCCACGGGTCGCGGATCGAACGCGTGGACGGCGTGAAGCGCCGCACCGAGACGCAGCGCGAGGTCGGCACCGAGCCTCAGCGTCAACTGATCCCGGTCCGACCCCTCGACCCCGCAGACGACCGGCCGCAGGGACCTCGGCACAAGCGGAACGGGAAGCGAAGGCGGTGCGACGACCACGGGGCAGGGCGCGGTGCGCATGAGCGCGCACGACACGCTGCCCAGGACCGCGTCGCCGAGCTCATGGAGCCCGCGAGAGCCGACGACGATGAACTCGGCGTCCTCGTCCTCCGCGGCTTCGATGAGCGCCTCCGCCGGATCGCCGCCGTACACGGCGACGCGCGTGCTCGACGCCAGGCCGTACTCCCTCGACAGCTCCCGCAGCCAGCGGAGCTCATCGGCGGCGCCGATGGCGATTGCGCCGCCGCGACCGCCGTGGCGTGCCGCGCGCAAGACGTGCACGAGAGTGACGTCGCAGTGCAGGTCGCGGGCCAGCTGAGCGCCGGTGGCGGCCGCGCGTTCGCCGCCACCGGAGTGATCGATTCCACAGACGATGTGACAGCCCACATTGCCCTCCGTCGAAGCGGGAGGAAGGCCCCGCCGCTCCCTGCGGGGCCTCCGTCTCCCGACTGATGACGCCGTCGCCGGTCTAGGTGCTGATTGATGGCGCCGCTACTCGAATACCCCGCGTCCGAGATGCCGATGCGGAGCCGGTCATCGCGCTGACAGGCCGTGCGGCGGCCGTGAATCCTGAGCAGCGAGATCGCCGGCGGGCCGCGCCTCCCGCTCGGCAGGCGTCGCTCGGAGCCGCGCGAGCAGCGCGCGCAGCTGCCTGCGGATTTCGTCGGGGTGCTCTCCGGCGACCGCTGCGATCTCGTCGGGCGGGGCGCCGTTGACGGCCATGCCGAACAGAACGATCTCCTCGGTATCGAGCAGCGAGAAGGAGCGCTCCATCACCTCGGGGGGCGGGGTAGGAAGACGGCCCTCTCCTCGGGCGACGATTCGGATCGTGTCGAAGAGCTGATCGGCGGGAGCCGCCTTGTCGAGCATCGCGTCAGCCCCCGCCACCGCTGCCGCCGGCAACAGGCCAAGCCTCGCAAAGGCGGAATAGACGATCACGCCCGGCGCCTTCCGGAGCGCCTTCAACTCGCAGCAGAGCGTCAGACCGTCGCGGTCAGGCAACTCGTAGTCCGCCAGCACTACAGCCGGCTCGGTCTTCCGTGCGGCGGCGATTCCGGCTTCGGCGGATCCGGCCGCCGCGATGCAGGAAAAGCCCGGCTCCGACCGCAGCAGGTCAGCGAGGCCGGCCCTCACCGCGGGGTGATCATCAACAACGAGCACCCCGATCACGGCAGCGCCCGCTGACTCACTGGGGGCGCGGCTCCGCGAACTGGGCGCTTCGGACCGCCGCGAGCACTCCCGCCGCCGCCGTTGCTGCCGCCGCGAGGCTGACGACGTCGAGCCTGCTGAGCGCGCGATCGGCCAGCAGCGTGAACAGCCCGCCGCCGACGAATGCGCCGGCCGCGCCCGCGAGCGCTGCGCCCGCGCGCCCCGCGGGAAACGCGACCGACGAGATGGCCGCGGCTACCAAGCCAATCCCCCCTCCCATGGCGACCCAGCTTGCGATCGCGACCATTGGGCGAGGTTGCCCGCCGCGCCTTCCGGGTCATATCGGTGCCAGCCACCATCCGGTCCGTCGTGAGCCCCCCATCCGTGCGGTGTCACCGCCCCGACCAAGCCCTTGCAGCGCGATCATTGGGCGGCCAGGATGCGTAGACGGCACCTGGCTGCCGGGAGCAACGGGAGATGCATGCTCGCCTGGCCCGCGGATGGGGGGCTGTCCCCATGGCGACAAACGCTGCAAGCATCCAGCATCCTGGTCGTGAATCTCCTTCACGAAGCATCGAGGGCCCGGCACGCCAACGGCACGGCGCCCCCCAGTCACGTGGGTTCTTCGCCGTCGGTGGCCGTGTTCCAGGAAGCCCCTGAGCTGCTGCGTGAGGTCCGCCCGGAAGAGCGCGCCGAGGTCTCCCGCCTCCGTGTCCAAGTCACCATCGTCGATCGCGGACCGTGGCAACCACCCGTGCCGCGGAGGGCCGCCCAGACTCATCTCGGGCTGCTCATCCTGGACGGTTTGGTGCTGCGGCGCGTCACGTTGGGCGGGCGGAAGGGGGCGGAGCTCCTCGGTGCAGGCGACCTGCTCCAGCCCTGGGTCCGGCAGATGCCGTACGACACGCTCGAAGCAGAGCCGGCATGGGAAGTGTTGGAGCCGACGCGCCTCGCGATCCTGGACCGGCGCTTCGCGGCTCGGGTGTCCCCGTGGCCGGAGATAACGACTGCGCTTGTCACGCGTGTCATGGACCGGGCGTGCATGCTCGCCTTCCAGCACGTCGCCTCTCACATCCCCGGCCTGGAGGGCCGCTTGCTGGCGCTGATGTGGGCGTTTGCCGACCGCTGGGGGAGGGTGACCCGCGAGGGCGTCGTGATCCCGCTGCGCCTCACGCATGCGACCCTTGCGGAACTCGTCGGAGCCTCGCGGCCGTCAGTCTCGACCGCCGTGGCGCGACTCGCGAGAGAGGGTGTGCTGGACCGAACGGCCGCCGGCTGGCTGCTCGACAGATCCGCGCCGCACGACCGCGGCTCCGCACCCCGCAACAACGGCGAGGCGAACGGCACCGCGAATGGACACGCGGCAGAAGCCTCCCCGCACCTCGTGGCCGGAGCCGTCCACGTGTGAGCGGCGGCGTACGCTGCCGAGCAGGGCTTGGTGGAGTCGCGCTAGTACCTGTTTTCATCCATCATTCCTCCCGAAAGGGGCCCATCACGACTGAAGCTCGCGCCACCGCTTTTCAACGGCTTTCGCTTCCGTGGCGTGTCTTCGCGGGAAACTCGCTGGTACTGGGAATTGCGGTTGTGCTGCTCGCAGTCACGCCCGCAACCGTGACGGTTCCCACCCGGCTCGACGAGGCGGTGGTGCTCGTGGGAGGTGTCACCGCGATCCTGCTCACGAACCTGGTGCTACTGCGCCGAGCGTTCGCGCCGCTGGATCGCCTCACGGCGCTGATGCGCCGGGTAGAGCCGCTCGAACCCGGTGAGCGCATCCCGGTGTATGGGGACGACGAGGAGGTCGTTGAGCTCACCCGTGCATTCAACGAGATGCTCGACCGGCTCGAGGCCGAGCGGCGCGAGAGCGCGCGGCGCTCGCTCGATGCGCAGGAGGGTGAGCGGCGCAGAGTCGCCCAAGAGCTTCACGACGAGGTCGGGCAGGCGCTCACGGCGATCGTCCTGCAGCTGGACCGCATGTCACGCAAGGCCCCCCCGGCGTTGCGGGAGGAGCTCGCGGAGGCGCGCGAAAGCGCACGCGAGAGCCTGGGTGACGTGCGGCGGATCGCCCAGCGCCTACGCCCCGAGGTGCTCGAGGACCTCGGGCTCGCGAACGCCCTTCAGGCGCTGTGCGATCGGATCGGCGAGCACGGCGAGCTTCACGTTCGCGGCCTGCTCGGTCATGATCCCGGCGTCCTCGATCCACAGGTTGAGCTCGTCGTCTACCGGGTGGCGCAGGAGGCGCTCACGAACGTGCTCAGGCATGCCGACGCGCGCGAAGTGGTCGTGGAGCTGAGTCGGGCGGACGGGTTCCTGACGCTTCGCGTCGCGGACAACGGAGTGGGGCTCAACCACCGTGCCAACCGCGGTGGCGGCCTGCAGGGGATGCGGGAACGGGCGCTGCTCGTGGGCGGCAGGATCTCCGTCCGGGAACTGGACCCCGGCACGGAGGTGAGCCTGAGACTTCCGGCCGACATCGCATCGTGACCACGCCGCTGAAGACCCGGATCCTGCTCGCCGACGACCACGCCGTCGTCCGGCGCGGCCTGCGGATGGTGCTGGAGTCCGAGCCGGATCTCGAGGTCGTCGCCGAGGCCGACGACGGAGCGGAGGCCGTAGAGCTGGCGCTCGCAGGCGACGTCGACTTGGCCATCCTCGACGTCACGATGCCACGCCTCACCGGCATCCAAGCCGCCAGCCGCATCACACAGGCCAAGCCGGAGCTGCGCACGCTGATGCTCTCGATGCACGACAACGAGCGCTACTTCTTCGAGGCGCTGCGCGCGGGCGCATCGGGGTACGTCCTGAAGTCGGTTGCGGACCGCGATCTCGTGGAGGCCTGCCGCGCCACGATGCGCGGGGAGCCCTTCATCTACGCCGGCGCGGTGAAGGCGCTCGTCCGGGACTACCTGAAGCGTGCGGCGGACGGCGAGGAGCTCCCGGAAGACCCGTTGACGGCGCGCGAGTCCGAGGTCGTCAAGCTGATCGCCGAAGGCCACACCAGCAGGGAGATCGCGGAGCTGCTGGTGATCAGCGACAAGACCGTCGAACGCCACCGCGCGAACATCCTTGACAAGCTCGGGCTGCGGGACAGGGTGGACCTGACGCGCTACGCCATCCGCCGCGGCCTCAGCCAGCCCTAGCCGCGGATCCGCTTGTCACATCCTGCGTCTCGGCGCCAATACTCGGGGCCCCGCGGCTGATG
>JBKGUS010000468.1:0-10180 GCA_046462295.1 Thermoleophilaceae bacterium
CCGATGTGCACGTAGTGGCGCGCGCCGGACCCCTCGCGGCGCACCACGAGCAGCGCCTTCGCGTGCGTCTTCAG
This sequence comes from Thermoleophilaceae bacterium, assembly GCA_046462295.1. Classification (GTDB taxonomy): domain Bacteria; phylum Actinomycetota; class Thermoleophilia; order Solirubrobacterales; family Thermoleophilaceae; genus JACVRW01. The sequence continues at coordinate 75 of JBKGUS010000468.1, forward strand.
CCCCGGTAGCCCGTGCACCACGTGCGCGCCGGCCTCTTCGAGCGCCCGCGCCCCGCCGATGTTGCGCCGCTCGTCGAAGCGCGCCTTCAGCTCGACGAGGCACACAGCCTGCTTGCCCCGCTCGGCCGCCTCGATCAGCGCCGGCACGAGCGCGGAGTCGTCCGAGGTCCGGTACACGGTGGTCTTGATGGCGAGCACGTCCGGGTCCGCGACGGCCTGCTGCACAAAGCGCTCGACGCTGGTGGCGAACGAGTCGTACGGGTGGTGCACCAGCAGGTCGCTCGCGCGGATGGCCGCGAACACGTCCGCCTTGGCGTCCTCGCGGTCTGCCAGGGCGGCCTGGGTCACCGGCGTCCAGGGCGGGTCGCGCAGCTCGCGGTGGCCCTCCACGTCGTAGAGCGCCCACAGGTCGTCCAGGTCGAGCAGGCCCTCCACGTCGATCACCTGGCCCTCGTCGATCGCCAGCTGCTCGACGAGGTAGCGGCGCATGTCCGGGTCCATCGTGGAGGAGACCTCGAGCCGCACGAGCTCGCCGAAGCGCCGGCGCCGGAGCTCGTCCTCCACGGCCTGCAGGAGGTCGTCGGCCTCGTCCGAGACCGTGAAGTCTGCGTCGCGTGTGACCCGGAAGAAGTCGTGGCGCAGGACCTCCATCCCGGGGAAGAGCTGCTCGAGGTGGCGTGCGATCACGGCCTCGAGCGGCACGAAGACGTCGTCGCCCAGTGGCACGAAGCGCGGCAGCACCTCCTTGGGCACCTTCACGCGGGCGAACGTCTCGGTGCGCGACACCGGGTCCCGCAGCCACACCGCCAGCGACAGCGACAGATTCGAGATGTACGGGAATGGGCGGCCCGGACCGACGGCGAGCGGCGTCAGCACCGGGAAGATCTGCTCCGAGAACTGCCGGTCGATCTTCTCCAGCTCGCGGCCCTCGCACTCCTCGCAGTCGATCACGCGGATGCCGTGCTCGGCGAGCGCGGGGCGCACGTGGTCCTCCCACTGCCGGGAGTGCCGGTGGCCCAACTCGCGCGTGCGCTCGACGATCCGCTCGATCGTCTCGCTGGGGGAGAGCCCGTCGGGGCCGCGGGCGTCGATCCCGGCGTCCACCTGGTCGTACAGGCCAGCCACCCGCACCATGAAGAACTCGTCGAGGTTGTTCGCGTAGATGGCGAGGAACTTGACCCGCTCGAGCAGCGGCGTGGTTTCGTCCTCGGCCAGCTCGAGGACGCGCTCGTTGAACTGCATCCACGAGAGCTCCCGGTTCGTGTAGAGCTCGGGCGAGTCGAGCGTCGGCGTCTCGGGAGGTGCGGTGACGGCTTCCATCAGGCTTTATGGTGCCGCATCCAGATGATCTGGCTGATGAGGCACGGTGACGCGGAGGACGGATCGCCCGACTCGGAGCGCCCGCTTACGGAGAAGGGGCGCGAGCAGGCGCGCTGGGCGGGCGCCGCCTTGAAGGCCATCGGCGTCGAGATCGACGCCTGCCTGACGAGCCCGAAGGTTCGCGCGGCGGAGACGGCGCGCCTCGTCTGCGAGCCGCTCGGCGTGGAGCCGCAGCTCGAGCCCAAGCTGGCCGGCGGGCCGTTCGACGCGGAGGCGCTGGCGGCCGGCCTCGGCGACGACGTGCTGCTCGTGGGGCACGACCCGGACTTCTCGATGGCGGTCCACTCGCTCACCGGCGCGCAGGTTCGGATGAAGAAGGGCGGTCTCGCGGGCATCGAGAAGGGCGAGCTCATGGTCCTGATGCGTCCCCGTGACCTGATGCGGATCGCAGATTAGGCAAGGCGCCTCCCCTCCACCAGCTCCAGCAGCACGCCCTCGCGCAGGCCGCCGCGCGCGATCCGCAGCGGCAGCTCGAGCAGGTCGGAGATCGCCTCGAGCACGAGGATCCCGGCCGGCAGCAGCCGGATGCGCTCCACGTCGAGCTCGAAGCGCGCCGCCACCTCGGCGATCGGCGTGGAGCTCAGCACCCGGATGCCGCGTTCGAGCGTCTCGTGCGACAGCTCGGCCCCCAGCAGGCGACGCAGCGAGGTCGCCGTGCCCCCCACCGCCACCGCCTCGTGGGCGGGCGGTGGCTTGAGCCCCTCGAAGGTGCCGGCCACGTGGCGGCGCACCTTCTCGAGCTCGTCGACCGACGGAGGATCCGAGCGCAGGTAGGCGTCGGCCAGGAAGCCGGAGCCGACCCGGAACGACTCCGACCACGCCATCGCGCCGTCCGGCTCGCCGATGGCGATCTCGCTCGAGCCGCCGCCGACGTCGATCACCGCGATCGTCCCGTCGACCGGCGCCAGCAGCGTGCGGGTGGCGCCGACGAAGCAGAGGCGCGCCTCCTCCTCGCCCGAGAGGATCTCCATGCGCGTACCGGCCCGCTCGATGGCCGCCAGCAGCTCCGCCCGGTTCGCCGCGTTCCGGATCGCGGCCGTGGCGACGGTGACGACGTGCTCCGCTCCCACCTCGCGCGCGACGTTCAGCTGCCTAGCCACCACGTCGGCCGTCTCGGCGATTTTGTCGGCCGGGATCGAGCCCCCCGCGTCGACGCTCTTCCCGATCCGGGTGAACGCGCGCTGGGTGACCAGCTCTCGCAGCTGTCCGTTGCCCGTGTCGGCCACGAGCAGCCGCGTCGTGTTGCTCCCGATGTCGATGCAGGCGCAGATCAGGGCGGTGTGAGCTCCGGGTGCGAGGCATCCTCGAACTCCCGGAACAGTCCTGTGACGATGAAGGCGGTCTGCTCGCCGATGTCGACGGCATTGTCGCCGATCCGCTCGATGCAGCGCGCAACCAGCATCATGTGCATCGCCCACTCGCGCGTGTCCGGATCGTCGCCGATCTCGAGCGCAAGGTGGAACACCTCGCGGTTGAGCCGGTCGACTTCGTCGTCCTGGCGCACCAGGTCCTGTGCCAGCTCGACGTCGCGCCGGGCGAACGCCTGCTTGCACTGGATCACCTGCTGGCGCGCCTGCTCGCCCATGCGTTGGAGGTGGCTCAGGACCCGTTCGTCCGCGGGCGGGTGATGGCCGGCCAGTGGCACCAGCTTGGCCATGTTCACGCACTGGTCGCCCATGCGCTCCATGTTCTTGATGATGTGAAGCACGGCGGCGACGAGGCGCAGGTCGCCGGCCACCGGCGCCTGCAGCGCCAGCAGCGATAGGACCCCCTGATGCACCTCGAGGTAGCGGCCGTCGATCCGGTCGTCGTCGGAGATCACCATGCCGGCCAGTTCCACGTCCTGGTGCTGGACCGTCTCCAGCGCCCGGTCGAGCGCGGCGACGACCATGTCGAGCCCGCCGAGAGCCTGCTCCTCGAGCTTGGCCAGCTCCTCCTGGAAGTGCGTGCGGGTCGTGTCCGACACGCTAGCCGACCTTGCCGGTGACGTAAGCCTCCGTGCGCGAGTCGGACGGGTTGGTGAAGATCTTTTCGGTCGCGTCGAACTCCACGACGCGCCCGGTGCGATGCGTCTCGCCCTCGTCGAGCTCGACCGTGAAGAATGCCGTCATGTCAGAGACGCGCGCCGCCTGCTGCATGTTGTGGGTCACGATCACGATCGAGTAGTTCTCCTTCAGCTCCAGCATCAGGTCCTCGATCCGCCCCGTGGAGATCGGGTCGAGCGCCGAGCACGGCTCGTCCATAAGGATCACGTCCGGCTCGATCGCCAGGCAGCGCGCGATGCAGAGCCGCTGCTGCTGACCGCCGGACATGCCGAAGGCGTTGTCGCCGAGCCGGTCCTTGACCTCGTCCCACAGCGCCCCACGGCGCAATGCGCGCTCGACGATCTCGTCCATGTCGCCCTTCATGCCAAGCACCCGCGGGCCGAAGGCGATGTTGTCGTAGATCGACTTCGGGAACGGATTGGGCTTCTGGAAGACCATCCCGATCAGCTTGCGCACCTGGACCGGGTCGACGTTCGGTCCGTACAGGTCCTCGCCGTGATAGAGCACCTGGCCCTCCACGGTGGCTGTCGGGATCAGGTCGTTCATCCGGTTCAGGCAGCGGATCAGCGTGCTCTTGCCGCAGCCCGAGGGCCCGATCAGCGCCGCGATCTCGTTCGTGTGAACGTCGAACTCGATGTCGCGTACCGCGGGGACGCCGCCGTAGCGGACCGTCACATTGTCGACCTTGAAGACGGTTTCGCGGAGATTGCGCGATGTGCCGTCAGGTTCGCCGTGGGCGTCGAGCCGGATCGCCGGCGCCCCGTGATGCCTTGTCGCCTCGGCCATGGCGTCGCGATCGTGTTCTGCGCGCTGGCGGGCCTCGTCGGTCATCTGTTCGCTCACTCTATTCACCTACCAGCGTTGCTCGTATCTATTGCGTAGCCAGATCGCCAAGGAGTTCATCACCAGCAGCACGGCGAGCATCAGGATGATCCCCGCGGCGGCCAGCTCGCGGATTTCCGGCTGCGGCCGGGCGGCGTACTGGAAGATCTGGACGGGCAGGGCCGTCCACCCTGCGTCCGCGAACGGCTCCGGGTTGAAGGTGACGAAGGTAGCCGCTCCCAACAGGAGCAAGGGGGCGGCCTCTCCGATCGCGCGCGAGATCGCCAGGATGACGCCCGTCAGGATCCCCGGCACGGCAGCGGGCAGCACCTGACGCCGAATTGTCTGCCACTGGGTCGCCCCCAGCGCCAGCGAGCCCTCCCGGATCGACGGTGGCACGGCGCGGACCGCCTCCCGGGCGGCGATGATGACGGTCGGCAGGACGAGCAGCGCCAGCGTCATCGACCCCGAGAAGAGGATGAAGCCCAGGTCGAGCGGACCGCGGACGATGAAGGCGAGCCCGAGGATGCCGTAGATGATCGCCGGGACCGCGGCGAGGTTCTGGATGTTGATCTCGATGAGCCGATTCCACCAGCGTTCCTTGTTGGCGTACTCCTCGAGGTAGATCGCGGCGCCAACTCCCAGCGGGACCACCAGGAGGACCACGAAACCGATCAGCCAGATCGTGCCGAAGATCGCCTGCTGGAAGCCGGCACCGTCCGGGTCACTCGAAGTCGAGCCGGTTATCAGGTCGAGCGACAGCTTTCCCTTCCCCTCGAGGAAGGCGTCGATGAGGATGAGCGCCAACCCGACCAGCGCGACACCGACGGCCACGAAGAGGAAGCCCGCGAAGATGCGGTTCCTCAGCAGCTCCCCGCCCGGCTGGCGGCCCAGCGATGCGAGCGTGGCCGAACGCGCGCCGGCGGCCGCAGCCTTGGTCCGCGGGCTCGTCGGGAACCGGCTCACTCGTAGACCTCGCGGTACTTGCGGACCATCCTGATGCTGATCAGATTCATGATGAGCGTCAGGCCGAACAGGAGCGCCCCAACCGCGAAGACCGTGTCGTACTCGATTGTGCCGGTGGCGATGTCGCCGGTCGCCGTAACGCCGATGTACGCCGTCATCGCTTGGATGGTTTCGGTCGGATTGAGTGTCATGTTCGGCGTGTTGCCCGCGACGAGCAGCACGATCATCGTCTCGCCAATCGCTCGCGACACGGCGAGGACGATCGAGGCGACGATGCCGGAGAGGGCGGCCGGGAAAACGATGCGCGTGGCGACCCGCATCTTCGACGCGCCGAGCGCGTAGCCGCCCTCACGCAGTCCCCCGGGCACGGACGACATCGCGTCCTCCGAAAGGGAGCTGATGATCGGAACGATCATCAGCCCGATACAGAACGCGGCCGCCAGCGCGTTGAAGAACCCCGGTGGGCCCCCGAGGAACTCGCCGGGCCATATGTCCTGAAGCAGCGGAGTCACGAACGAGACGCCGAAGAAACCGATCGCGACCGTCGGGATTCCGGCGAGGACCTCGAGGACCGGCTTGACCGTCTTGCGGACGCGCGGCGACGCGTACTCGCTCAGATAGATGGCGGAACCGAGTCCGATCGGGACCGCGAACAGCATTCCCCACAGGACGACGTTGAGCGTCCCCACCACGAGGGGCAGTACGCCGAACAGGTCTTGCGCCGGGGCCCACTCGGACTTGAAGAAGAAGTCTCCGGGTGCGATCACCTCGAAGAAGCCGATCGCGGGGCCGAGCAAGGAGATCACGATCGCGGTCGTCGTGATCACCGAAAGCGCCGCACAGAAGCCGAGGAAGGCCTTGATGGCCTTCTCGCCGTAGCGGGGGCTCGCGGCCTCCAGGCCACGTGACCTGGGAAGGCCGGTGGCTCCGGAGACCGCGGTATCCCTCGCTGCCATGCTCTCGCGTTACCTCGTCGCTGACCTAGGAGCCGGCCAGCCTCGCGACCTTCTCCTCGGACGCGGCCGTCTGCTCCTCGGTCATCGGGATGTAGGTGGCCTGCTCGGTGATCTGCGCTTGGTTTTCGATGTAGAACTCGATGAACGCAACCACCTCGGGCTTCTGCAGCGCCTCGGCCGACGGGTAGATGAACAGGGGCCGGCCGAGCGGCTTGTAGCTGCCGTCCTGGACCGTCTCGATCGAGGGCTCGACGCAGCCGTTGCCGCCGTCGATCTGGAGCGGCTTCACCTGGCCGGCGGCCTCCTCGACGAACGAGAACGGGACATACGCCATCGCCCACTCGTCGCCGGCGACCCCGTTGATCGCGGCGTTGTCGTCCTCGCCGATGCTGTTGTAGTCGGTCCGGATCACGCCCTCTTCGCCGTTGACCGCCTCGGTCCAGTAGTCGTAGGTGCCGGAGTCTGAGCCGGGGCCGAACAGGGTCAGCTCCTCGTCACCGACGTCGGCGTCGAGGCCCTTGATGTCGCCCCATGTGTCGACGGTGGAGCCCTTGTTCCAGACGGACTTCAGCTGCTCCACAGTCATGCAGTTGACCGGGTTGTTCGGGTTCACGATCGCGCTGAGCGCGTCGTTGGCGACCTGGACCTCCTCGTACTTGACGCCGTTGCGCTTGCACATGGCGACCTCTTCCTCCTTGATCGGCCGGGAGGCGTCTGAGATCTCGGTTTCGCCGTTGCAGAACTTCTCGAAGCCGCCGCTCGTGCCGGACGTCCCGACCGTCACCCGGACGTCCGGGTTCTCCTCCTGGAACATCTCGGCTGCGGTCTCAGTCAGCGGCGCGACGGTGCTCGAGCCGTCGGCTCTGACTGTCCCCGACAGCTCGGCGCTTTCGCCTCCTCCACCGCTACCGGCGCTTGCGTCGTTGTCGTCGTCGTCATCGCCGCAGGCAGCCGCCCCGAGGGCCAGGAGGGCACAGGCAGCGAACGCGAGGAGCTTCCTCATGAGGTTCTTCTCCTTGGGTTCGGTCATGTACGGCGAGCACGCTGTCACGGGACGCGGCCCCAGTCTGTTACCTGGGTGTCGCCGTCTTGTGAAAGAGATGTGAAGCGATAGCCGAAGCCGAAATGCGTCTGGATCGGGCTTGTGCCCGGCAGCACTTGGGCGAGCTTCTGCCGGAGCTTCCCCACGTAGACGTCGACCGAGCGGTCGGACTTGCGGTAGGGCTCGCCCCAGACCACCGAGTAGAGCTCCTCGCGCGAGACGATGCGGTCGCGGCGCTCGACCAGCGCCGTCAGGAGCTGCAGCTCGCGCATCGTGAGGCCGAGCGGCTTGCCGTCGACCAGCGCGACGAACTCACTCGGCCGGATCTCGAGCCCGCCCGTTCTGAGAACCGTTGATGCCTCCATGGCCCGCGAGGCTTCCACCCTCGTGACGAAAGTCCGTTATTACCGCGTTTCCTCGCTGTGAAGATGCTGTAAAAGCGGGTCTTCGCGTCCGGCGTGTGCGTAGACTCCGGGGCGGATGGCGGATATGCGTCTCGCGATCCTCGACTCGGACTCGGGGTTCGTGCGCGTGCTGGTGAAGCGCGCGGGCGACCTCGGCTGGCAGCACCGTCGACTCGAGGCACCTCCCCGCACGGAGGATTTCGTGGCCATGCGCGTGAACGCGCTGGTGGTCGACCTCGCGCTGCTCGGCCCCGGCGCCTGGGAGTTCCTTGAGCGCGTGGCCGGCGCCCTGCCCGGGCTCGGCATAGTGGTCTGCACGGGGCGCTCGAGCGTCTCCCAGCGGGTCCGGGGCCTCCGCATGGGCGCCGACGACTGGGTCACGAAGCCGTGCCACCCGGAGGAGGTGCTCGCGCGCGTGGAGGCCGTGGTGCGGCGCCGTAAGCGGGCTTCGGCCCGCGTGGATACGGGCCCGCTCGTGGCCGGCGAGCTCGAGGTCCGCGCGGACCAGTTCCAGGCGTTCGTGAGCTCCCAGAGCGTCGATCTGACGAGGCGGGAGTTCGAGGTGCTCCAGTTGCTGGCGCAGGCCAAGGGCAAGGTGCTGCAGCGCGAGGAGATCTACCAGGCCGTGTGGGGCTACGCGATGGCGCACGGCGACCGCTCCGTGGACGTGTTCATCCGGAAGGTGCGCCAGAAGCTCGAGAAGGCGTCGTCCGGCTGGAACTACATCCACACCCACTTCGGCGTCGGCTACCGGTTCGACCCGGAGCCGCGCGACGGGGGCCCGGCGCCCGCCGACGCGCTCACCGAGCCGGCCGTGGAGCTCCCGAGCTGGGAGCGGCGCCCCGTGCCCTCCGAGCTCGGCGACGACCCGGAGCTCGTCGCCTCCTAGGCGGCTACGGGCGTCCGGCGCATTCCCCTGGCGAGCAGCTCCCTGGGCGCCGTGGCGACCAGGGCGTTCGCGGACGCGGGCGCGAGGCCGCCGTCGAGTAGCGTCTCGTGAGCCATGCGAAGCGCCGGGGGGCGAGACGGTCCATGGGCGTCCGATGCCACCACGTCGATGAGACCGAGGTGGAGCAGCTCCCACGCCGACCTGCGGGCGTCCTCTCCATGACCGCCGGTGAGCGAGAGGGCGTTCAGCTGGGCCATGGAGGCCGCCGCCAGCTCACGGCGCAGGCCGCTGGTGTCGCCGATCGCGGCGTCGGCGCTTCGCTCGGGGTGTGCCACTAGGACGCCGAAGCCGAGCGTGCGGAGCGCCGCGGTCGCGGCGTGGAAGTCCTCGCCGATCCCGTGGAAGGGGGTCTCCACGAGGAGCCAGCGCGCCCCGGCCGGCCCCTGGGCGAGCAGGTCGAGCTCTTCCCGGTCGAGCAGGAAGGCCATCTCGTGGCCGAGCTCGCCGCCACAGGAGACGGTGAGCGGAATCCGCGCCGCAGCGAGCGCGGAGCGCATCTCGCGGACGCGCTCCGCGATCTCGCGTGCGTCGGTCGTGCCGAGGTCGGGCCGGACATGGGGTGTCGCCACGACGGTGCCGGTGCCGCAGTCGAGCGCGGCGCGCGCGAGCTCGAGGCTGTCCTCGAGGTCGCCCGGTCCGTCGTCCACGCCGGGAAGGAGGTGGAAGTGGAGATCGACAAGGTCCATGCCACTTCCGAGATTCGGCTCCTCCCGGGTCCATCCAGTGATTCCCCTGTAACCGGCATGTTGCGTGGAGGTGAAGGAGCGACCCGGTTTGCCCCGTCAGGCGGCGCGACGCCGGCCCGCCATCAACCCCCCGACCCCGGCCAGCAGCCCCAGTGCACCAACGGCGAGCGCGGTGATCGCCAGCCACATCGGGGCACCATCGTCCTCACTGCTCACGGACGCGGTCTGAACACTCGCAGCGGGCTGCGGGGAGCCCTGCCCCGCGGCGTCCTCTCCGGAAGCAGCCGCGCCGTGGCCGCCCCCCTCCGCCGCCGTCAGCACGACCGCCGGAGCAGGCTCCTCGAGGTCGTCGGCGCTCTCGCCCTCGGCCGGGATCTGGATCCAGCGGGTCTGGCCCTTCTCGCAGCGCTGGATCGTCGGGAAGTAAAGGCTCTCGCCCTCCTCGCCGGCCGGGAGCTTCAGGCTGATGGCGAAGGAGTCGAGCCGGTCCGGCGGCAGTGGCCGCTTGGCGGTGTAGGTCACCTCGCTCACGCCCCTCGTGATCGTCTCGCCGTGCAGCTCGACCTTGTCCTTCTTGCCTTCCTTGGTGGACACGTCCCACAGCGGGTGAACGCTGGGGGTCGCGCTCGGCACGCTGGGCGGGATCTGGATCCGCACCTGCGTCGTCGGCGACTCCTCGCATCCGTGTGGGACCTGGAAGCTCACCGTGGCGAAGCCGTCCGAGGGCGCCTCTGCCGGGTTCGCGGTGATGTGCGCGCCCGCGGTGCCCGCCAGCGTCAGCGTGAGCACGCCGGTCGCGGCGACCACTCTTCTCGTGATGCTCTTCATCGTTGCTCCTTGCTCGTCTCGAATCAGT